>CANQJK010000006.1 GCA_947624235.1 uncultured Clostridia bacterium
GATTATGCGGACACATGGAACTTGAAAGATAAAAATGGCAATGTCGTTTCGGGTTCTGCTTGGAAGATCACTCTGCGCAACGACCTTAAATGGGACGACGGCACACCTATCAAGGCGGAAGACTTTGTGTACACCATGGAACAGCAATTGAATCCCGACTTCCAACTTACGCGTGCAGACACTTGGTACAATAACGCTGTCAAGATTCACAATGCAAAGGAATATTTTTATCAAGGACGTAGTATTTTGTCGACATTCCAAGCAAGCGGACACCGCTCCACCGAAATAGTGGACGGCAAAATCGGCGATCAACTCGTATATATCGACCTTGGTGAATTTTGGGGATTAAATGTTGCCAAAAATGCGCAATCTCCTATCAATGAAGCGGTTGGCAATATGGTGCCCATCACCAACGAGGTTTTAATAAGAGATCCTGCCGTTGAAGAAGGAGAGGATGAAGATTATGTTTCTGCCAAATACCTTTATGAGACATACCTTGCACCCGGTGCACCTTATGCTGAGATGGGATATGACATGCAATTCTTGTCGGTAGCTGTCGGTGTTTACCCCAAATTAGATTTCGACCAGGTTGGTATTTTTGCCGATGGAGATTATGGCATAGTGCTCATTCTCGATCAACCACAGGAATACATCAAAGAAGATGGTTCCCTGTCCTACCTTGCGGCTTACAACTTCGGAAGCCTTCCCCTTGTAAAGAGAGACCTCTATGAATCTTGCAAAAAATCTCCGCAATCGGGTAGCACGCTGTGGACGACCACATACAACACGTCGCTCGAGACTACGGCAAGTTGGGGACCTTACTCTCTAACAGAATTCCAGACGGGCAGACAATTTACTTTGAGCAGAAACAAAAATTGGTACGGTTATAGTTTGGCGGAAAATGCCCACCAATATCAAGCGGATAGAATAGTAACACAGGTCATTGCTCAAACCGAAGCATCACAACTTGCTTTTTGGGCAGGTCAAGTAGATGGTCTCGGCATCGATATAACATTGGCTGATGATTACAGAAATAGTGATTACGCCGTATATACGCCCGGTTCCGGTACATTCGGCATACAGCTTTATGGCAATCTCGAAGTACTCAAAAAGAGTGGTCGTAACAATGGAATACTTGCAATAAAAGAATTCCGCGGGGCATTGTCTTTGGCACTTGACAGAGCAGACTACAATGCAACATGCTACACGGCACATCAACCTTGCTTGGGAGTAATGGGCCCCTCTTACTACTACGATGTAGAAAATGCTCTTACCTACCGCGGATCGGATGCGGGCAAACAGGCATTACTTCGTACATATGGTTTCTCGCTGAATAGTGACAATAAGTGGACAGATGGTACGACCGTCTATAACAGCATGGATGATGCCTATGATGCAATGACCGGCTACAACCTCACCAAGGCAAAACAATGGCTTGAAACGGCATATCAAGAACTTACCGAAAATGCCGAAACATACGGATATGATCCATCGAAAAACATTGTGCTTAAATTCGGTACATCGGTAGATAACGCAAATACTCGTCGCCAATTTGATTACTTTACTAAATGGTTAAAGAATTTGACTGACGGCACATCATTGGCGAACAAGGTTGAGTTGGTTTTCGATGCTTCCTTTGGAACTTCTTGGTCTGACGCATTCAAGGACGGCGAATATGAATTTGCCGCAGGTACCGGTTTCTCGGGAGCGCCTTTCGATCCCTTCTATATGATTGGTAGTAACCTCAATATTGGTTCTTTGACTTACCATACATATTGGGCAACAGACAAGGAAAACCTGACAATCAAATTGCCGGAAGGCGACTACGAGCAAGCGGGACAAGAATTGACACTTACTGTTACTCAATGGTACCACAGTCTCAACGGCAACACTTCCGAGGAAGACTTTAAGTACAACTGGGGCCCCAGTAGCGGAACACCCGCAGAAGTACGTTTGCAGATACTTGCCGCTCTCGAAGAATATGCGCTCAGCAACTACTACTTCGTAGCAACGACAAGCGAGTACGGTGCGTCTTTGCACAGCGCCAAGTGGAGTTACGCCAACGACACATATAATATTATGATGGGATTTGGTGGTTCACAGTACATGCACTTCAATTATGCCGACGACGAGTGGGCGGCGTTTGTTCAAATGTATGGTGGAGATCTGCGTGATTTCTACAAAGGAACAAACTAACTCAAACTGCAACGTTTCAATAGTAATTGATAGCGAGGGCGGGCTTTACGCCCTCGCTATTCAAGTAATAACAAGGAGAAACAGCTATGTATATGTTCAAGTATGTGCTGAAACGTCTGTGTCTGATGCTGATTTGTTTCGCCGTAATTATGGTGATGTGCTTTGTGCTTATCAAAATGTTGCCCATTGTGGTGGAAGGCGGAGCCAGCGTAGACAAAAACAAATTCTACTTTGAACTTGAGGCTCGCAGATACATACAAAATCTTCAATATGACGGAAGCGGAAACGTCATTGCTTTCGATAACGTTCCTGTTCTGGAACAATTAGGATTATATCTGAAGAGAATTTTTATGGACGGGGATTTCGGTATCGGTATGAAAATATCCGAATATCGCAACAAACCCGTATGGGACGCCTTTGTATCCAGACTTCCGCCGACGGTATTGATAAACGTTTATTCCTCTGTTATCGGCGTACCTATCGGTTTGGGTTTGGGTATTCTTGCCGCGCTCAAAAAGAACACTTGGATAGATCACGTCATAAGCACGGGCGTAATAGTGCTTATTTCCGTTCCGTCCATTGTGTATGCGTTGTTGATACTGTACGTTCTGTGTTTCAAATGGCAACTGTTTCCGTTGCGCATGGACGCGGGAACGGACTATTTGAGTTGGTCGATGTTCAAGAGCATGATGCCTGCAACGTTGTCGCTGTGTTTGGGCAGTATAGCGGGGTACGCTCGATTTACTCGCGCAGAACTCACCGAGGTGCTTACAAGCGAATTTATGTTGCTTGCTCGCACCAAAGGGCTTACTCGCGGTCAGGCAACGGTACGTCACGCTTTGCGCAACAGCATGGTGCCCATTTTCCCCAGTATTTTGTCGGAGTTTGTTGCGGTGCTGTCAGGTTCGCTCATCATCGAGCAGATGTTTTCCATTCCCGGTGTTGGCAGGCTCTACTTGGATTCTATCAACTACATGGACTACGATTTCTTTATGCTGTTGTCGGGTTTTTACTGTTTGGTAGGCTTGGCTGCGGGAATAATCGTGGACATAAGCTACGGATTTATCGATCCGCGTATCAGAATGGGGGCGAGATAATATGGAAAATATCAAAGACATACCCCAAGAAAAATTTACCTTTGTGGGAGACAAAAACTTGTCTCACGACGTCAAATTGGAAACCAAACCGCGCAGTTACCTGCGCGACGCATTCGGTCGCTTTTGCAAAAACAAAGGTTCTGTTGTTGCGGCGTGTATTATCATCATATTAGTGCTGTTTGCTATCATAACGCCGTGGTGTACGCAATATAAGGTTTCGGACGAAGATGTCAATTTCGGTTTCACGAAGCCTAAACTGCATTTGTTTGAAAACACAAACTTTTGGGATGGTTGTACGGAAAAAACAGAAAGCTATCAAAACTATGTCTATTACTATGCCATCGGAAACGAGTTGATTGGTACCGCAAGCGAATCCAGCGCGCATTTTGTTATAAAAAATCAAGAGTACACAATAACTGAAAACAATTTGTACAAATACAGACTGGATTCCTATCATACGACCGGGACAATTTACAAACAGATAGATTCCAAAACGTATCAATTGTTGCAACAATACCAAAATGAAACGAATCGGCAAGTGCTATATCCCACTTTAAGGCTTAAAGACCGACCGACTACAATACAAGATAGCAACAATGCAAATTATTATTATCAGACGAAAATGGTGTCCGGTAAAACAGTGCCGGTATTGGATGAAAACGGAAATGTTATTCCGGCGTATTGGACAGTAGTTGATGGCGAACAACCCGACAATTACAATTCTATCCGTATCGAGGGTGAAAATGGTTTTCAACAAGACGGAAACACATACTTCTATGTGTATGGGAGACCTGTTTCGGGCGGAGATTATGAAGTGCGTATCAATTACTACGAGTACTACATTTTCTATCACTCCTACGTCTTGAAAGACGGCATAACCGAACCATACTTTCCTTTTGGAGCGACAGATAGCGGTAAGGATATTTTGACTTGTCTTGCAAGCGGTGCACGTTTCAGCTTTATATTTGCAATAAGCATCGCACTTGTCAACATGTTCATAGGAGCCATTTGGGGTGCCGTGGCAGGTTACTACGGGGGAGCGATCGACCTGACAATGGAGCGTATCACGGATATTTTGAGCGCAATTCCCATGATGATCGTCATTACGTTGTTGAAATATCACATGAAAGAGTCCAGCCAAACGCTTATCATGTTTCTTGCGTTTATTGCAACGGGTTGGATAGGAATGGCAAGCACTGTGCGTATGCAGTTTTACCGCTTCAAAAATCAAGAATATGTGTTGGCGTCGCGAACGTTGGGCGCAAAAGACTTCCGCGTTATGTTCAAGCATATTTTCCCAAACAGCCTCGGCACTTTGGTGACGAGTTGCGCGTTGGTCATTCCCAGTATGATTTTCTCCGAAACGAGTTTGAGTTATCTGGGTATTATAAACCTCGAAAGCGGTAATATAACCAGCGTGGGTACGCTTATCGCCGCGGGGCAACCGTTCTTGACGACCTATCCGCACATTGTCGCGTTCCCGTCCGTGTTCCTTGCTTTGCTGATGTTGAGTTTCAACCTGTTCGGCAACGGTTTGCGGGACGCGTTCAATCCCACATTGCGCGGAGCGGAGGGCTAAAATATGGAAAAAATTCTCGAAGTAAAAAATTTAGTCATTTCTTTCCGCACGGACGCGGGCAAGGTGCAAGCCGTACGCGACATCAGTTTTGACCTGTACAAGGGAGAAACGCTGGCGATCGTGGGCGAATCGGGAAGCGGAAAATCCGTCACAAACCGCGCCATCATGGGTATTCTTGCAGGCAACGGAACGGTGGAAGGCGGAGAGATCATCTACGACGGGCAGGACCTCGTGCAAATATCCGAAGAGGACTTTCACAAGTTGCGCGGAGACAAGATCGCCATGATCTTTCAGGATCCCCTGTCCAGCCTCAACCCGATAATGCGCGTGGGCAAGCAACTCACCGAGGCAATGATACTCAAAGGTCGCGCAAGTCAGCGCAGCGCTCGCAAGTTGTTCAATGACAAATTGCACCGTCTTAACGTTGCAATGGACGCCGTTGCGGAGGGCGATCAGGCAAAGATTTCCGAAAACAACCAAAAGTGCAAAACTTTCGATACGTTTTGCGTAAAGAGCACCCGATTGGAAAGCGCCTACAACGAGATCTATCGCGCGGCGGTGGAGTTGAAGGTGGATATTGACGACTGCGTGTTTTTGCTTCAAAAAAAGCAACATGTGGACGTCAAGGCAAAGGTGGGACACTTTGTCAAACGCGTAAACGACGCCGTTCACCCCGACATCGTGGTAAAGGACGACGGTCTGAACCAACTACTCGCTTCCCTTGCGGAGGCAAGCGCCGATCCCGAGCTCAAATCGCACGAAAAGGGCGCGCTTGTGGCAATAGACAAGGTGGTGCCCCTGTTGGAGCAACTGAGCGCGGTGTTGGACAAAGCCACGTCTCGGGCAAAGCCCAACTATTTTACATTGGGCTACTACATGCTCAAAAATCCCGACGCCAATCTGGACGATATGCCCATTGACGAGCTTACGGATATGACAAGAAAGTTTTTGGACGAAAACTTTATGTTGGACTTCATCGCAGAGGGCGCCAAAGGCTTGCTTTACAGTCACCGCAATTCCATTGAGGCAAAAAAGCAACTTCTTTCGGCAACGGAGGACGCGTTGGAGTACTTCCGCGGAGACGTATTGAACAAAAAGGAGTCTTTTGCAAGGGCGAAAGCGGTATCCAAAGCGGTGGAAGAAGCCATCGACAGATTGGAGATCGTCAAAAACAGCACGCAGTACACCTTCCGCAGTTCGTTGCACACGGCGCTCGTCAAGTACTTTGACGGCATTGCCAAAAACCCCAAAGAACAGGCACGTTACGACAGGCAAACGGCAAAAAGAAACGCCTTGATAGCCAAGGGCAAAACTCCCGATTGGAAGGTGGTCCCCGCGGCGCTGTTCGACTTGGAATTGGGCAAAAAGAACATCCGAGCCGTCTTGCACGGTTTGAGAGCGAGTTTGCGCAAGGATATCCAAGAGGACGCAAACTTCGATCCGCAAAGTCGCATGGTCGCACTCATCGACTACCTCAAAGAGCAGGCGTCGGCGTTTGTGTACAAGGTGACGCCCAAAATGGCAAGGGCAAAGGCGCTTAAACTGTTGGAAGAAGTGGGCATTCCCGAACCTGCCGTCCGTTACCGTCAATATCCCTTTGAGTTTAGCGGAGGCATGCGTCAAAGAATAGTTATCGCCATAGCGTTGGCGGCCAACCCCGATATCCTCATCTGCGACGAGCCTACGACGGCTTTGGACGTGACCATACAGGCGCAGATATTGGAACTTATCAACCGAATAAAGGCAGAACGCAATCTGTCGGTAATATTTATCACTCACAACCTCGGCGTCGTCGCCAACATGGCAGACCGCATTGCGGTGATGTACGCGGGCAAGATAGTGGAGTACGGCACGGCAAACGACGTGTTCTACGATCCCCGTCACCCCTACACCTGGGCGCTTTTGTCCAGTATGCCCGACCTCGACACCAAGGAAAAATTGGAGGCTATCCCGGGCACGCCTCCCAACATGATCTTCCCGCCCAAGGGCGACGCTTTTGCTCCGCGCAACAAGTATGCAATGGAGATCGACTTTGAAGAACAACCGCCCATGTTCCAAATCAGCGACACTCACTACGCGGCAACCTGGTTGCTGCACCCCAAGGCTCCGCATGTGGATCCTCCCAAAATTGTTACCGACCGCATCGAGCGTATGAAGAAAAAGGAGACGAAGGAATGACACAGCTTAACAGTCACGACACGGAAGCGCAACGGCAGACTTCGACTAACGAC
The DNA here is from genome assembly GCA_947624235.1 of uncultured Clostridia bacterium. Taxonomy (GTDB): domain Bacteria; phylum Bacillota; class Clostridia; order Christensenellales; family CAG-314; genus Fimimonas. Next base: position 7,104 of record CANQJK010000006.1, read on the forward strand.
GCCCGTTCGGAAGAAATTGCGACAAAGGCTTGCGACGGCGAAGTGTTGCTTTCCGTGCAACACCTCGAACAGTTCTTCAAAATGGGCAAAAGTCAACTGAAAGCGGTAAACGACGTTTCCTTCGATATCTACAAGGGGGAAGTGTTCGGCTTGGTGGGAGAATCCGGTTGCGGAAAGACCACGACAGGTCGCTCTATCATACGACTGTACAACATCACGGGCGGTAGCGTCTACTTTGAGGGGACGCGTATCTGCGCGGGAGTGCGCCGTTACAAGGAAGCGATAGCCCTTGCGCGCGAGCGCTGTCGGGCACAGGTAAAGGAACTCAAAGCGCAACGCGACGCCGAAAAAGCCAACCTCGCGTCCGAGGAAGAAAAAGCGCTTGTGGATCAAAAATACGCCGAACAGATCGCCACATGCGACGCTGAATGCAAACAGGTCGTAAACGAGCAAAAGGCGGAGATACGCAAAGCCCGGTTCGACCACAAAAATTGCAATCGCGAATACGCCAAGGCGCAACAAAGAGCGGTGGACGAGGAGTACCTTCCCAAGATAGAGCAGGCAACTTCGGAAGAGGAAAAAGCCCGCCTCGAACAAGAGTACAAGTCGGCTCGCCGTCTGGCAGGCAAGGATCGCATAACGAACAAGATGCAAATGATCTTTCAGGATCCCATTGCGTCCCTCGATCCGCGCATGACTGTGCGGGAGATCATCGCCGAAGGACTTATCATTCGCGGAATACGCGACAAAAAACTGATAGACAAAAAGGTGTACGAAGTGTTGGACCTCGTCGGTCTGGTGCCCGAACACGCAGGACGCTATCCGCACGAATTCAGCGGAGGTCAGCGTCAGCGCATAGGCATAGCGCGCGCAATAGTGCTCGATCCCGAGCTTATCATCGCCGACGAGCCCATTTCCGCCCTCGACGTGTCCATTCAGGCGCAGGTCATCAATTTGCTCAACGATCTGCGGGACAGATTGGGCTTGACGATATTGTTTATCGCGCACGACCTGTCCGTCGTCAAATATTTCAGCGACAGGATAGCGGTGATGTACTTCGGCAATCTGGTGGAACTTACTACCAGCGACGAACTGTTTGCACACCCCCTGCACCCCTACACCAAATCGTTGCTTTCGGCAATACCCGTGCCCGATCCGCAATACGAAAAAAAGCGCAAGCGCATCACTTACAATCCGCTGGCGTCTCACGACTACTCCGTGGATAAGCCCTCCCTTCGCGAGGTGTCTCCCGGGCACTTTGTCCACTGCAACGACAAGGAATTTCTTCTGTACCGTCAGGAACTCGGTTTGTGACGGACGGATATCCCGAATGATTTTTCGGCAAAGCCGAATTTTCCCACAAGGTACACAATGAAGCAGACCGACGAAACGCAACTCAACGCCGACGACCTTCCCAAAGAAGAACCGTCGGAGGACATCCAAACGGAGGCGGAGCAAACGCCTCGCCCCGAAACAGTCACGCCGAAAGGACGCAAATGGCTCTCCTATGTCATTTGCGCGTCGGTGCTTGCCGTCGTCACTCTGCTGTGCGCCTGGGCGCTCGGCGGTTACACGGAAACCGACGTCAAGCAACTTGTCGGCAATTGGAGCAGTAGTTTTTTCGTGTCGGGAGTTTTGTGTCTGGGCGTCGGGCTGTTGATCTGGTGCGGAAACGAGGGCGCCTTCGACATGTTGGGCTACGGCGTCAAATCGCTTTTCCGCCTGTTCCGCAAAGACGTCAAGGACCGCAAGTACGGCGGTTTCTACGAGTACGCGCAAGCGCGCAAAGAAAGGAAAAAGCCGTTTTTGTATCTGGTGATAGTGGGCGGAGCGTATCTTCTCGTCGGCATTGTGCTGTTCGTCGTCTATTGGTACCTGCCCGCTCCTTGACTAAAACGCTGTCCTTTTGAGCAGACGCTCCGCAACAAGACGCATTCGGACAGAGTGGCGCTTCGCAAGGCAAAGGCGGACTCGGCGTTCGCCCGACGGCGAGCAAAGTGCGTTTTCGGGCGGAGCGGACGTCACCGCCGTTTTGGGCGCGAAAAATCGTCAAAAAAACCGAAATTTTTGCAAAATTTTATTGAAAACCCCGTGTTTTTTGTTTGACACGGGGTTGACTTGTATGATAAAATGGTTAAGTTGCGAAAAAGGGGCTTGACGCACAAGGTTACTGAGACAACAGAAAACTTGTAGCCTACCCAGCAACGCCGAGAGCGTTGCGACCGAACAACTTTTAAGCGACATCAGGCGTTAAGTGACTTCGAAAATCAAACTGGCGCAGATATCTTTGGGGCAAACTTTGTTTGCTTTATTAAAAGTCGCAACAGGAAACACACGGCGGTGTTGTTGCCACAATGGTTCGGAGCATAAAACAAAAAAATAAGGAGAAAAAACATGGCAACGCAAAGAATCAGGATAAGATTAAAGTCTTACGACCACAACTTGGTAGACCTCGCCTGCAAAAAGATCGTCGAAACGGCGGAAAAAATGGGCAGTAAGGTCTCCGGTCCCATTCCCCTTCCCACAGAAAAGGAGATCGTGACCGTACTTCGCGCAACTCACAAATATAAGGACGCGCGCGAGCAATTCGAACTCAGAACATACAAACGCTTGATAGACATCTACGGACCTAACGCAAAGACGGTAGACTCTCTTACGAGATTGGACCTTCCCGCGGGTATCGACGTCAAGATCAAGCTGTAACAAATAAAGGAGGATGAACTTTATCTATGAATAAAGCAATCATTGGTAAGAAGTTGGGAATGACGCAAGTGTTCCTCAACGACGGAACAGTCGTTCCGGTAACTGTGATCAAAGCAGGTCCCTGCACGGTCACACAGGTAAAAACCGCAGAACGCGACGGATACACGGCGGTGCAACTCGGTTTTGACGAAGTGCCCGAAAGAAAGCTCAACAAGCCCGAACTCGGACACCTCAAAGCAAGCGGAGCAAAGGTGAGACACCTGCACGAGTTCAAGCTGGAAAACAGCGATCTCACAGTGGGACAGACCGTAAATTGCGACGTGTTCGCCCAAGGCGATTTTGTGGACGTGACGGGCATAACGAAAGGTCACGGTTTCAGCGGAGTTATCAAGCGCTGGAATCAACACAGGCTCAAAGAAACCCACGGCGTCGGTCCCGTTCACAGGGAAGTCGGTTCCATGGGCCCGATCAGCAGTCCTTCGCGCGTAATGCCGGGCAAAAATCTTCCCGGACACTACGGCGTAGAGCAGGTGACGGTTTTGAATCTCTCGGTGGTAAAAGTCGACAAGGAGAGAGGAGTGTTGCTCGTAAAGGGCGCAGTCCCCGGTGCAAAGAACAGTATAGTATATGTTCGCAACGCCGTTAAGAAATAGGTGAAAGGAGAACAACGACCATGCAAGTAAAAGTTTACAACACAAAGGCTGTGGAAGTGGGAACGCTGGACCTGGACGAAAACGTGTTCGGTTGCGACTACAACGAGCCACTCATTCACCAGGCGGTAGTGACGTATTTGGCTAATCAACGTCAAGGCACAAAATCGGCTCTCACCCGCACAGAAGTGCGCGGAGGCGGTATCAAGCCTTGGAGACAAAAGGGAACAGGTCGCGCAAGACAAGGCTCCATTCGCGCTCCGCAATGGATCAAGGGCGGAGTCGTGTTTGCCCCCAAACCGCGCGATTTCAGCAAAAAGATAAACAAAAAGATGAAAGCGCAAGCATTCCGCAGTGCGTTGAGCTACAAGGTAGCCAACAACGAATTGGTGGTAGTGGACGAGATCAAGTTGGACGCTCCCAAGACAAAGTTCGTTGCGGAAATACTCAAAAACTTCGGCTACGACAAAAGAGTCCTGCTCCTTGTTACGGGAGACAGCGCCGATGTGGTAAGAGCGGGCGCCAACATCGAAAAACTTACGGTTACGGATGCGGATCTTGCCAATGTTTACGAGCTTGTCGCAAACGTCAACGTCATCGCAACCAAGTCTGCGATCAAAAAGATTGAGGAGGCATATTCGCTATGAATTCCTACGACATTTTGAGACGTCCCGTTTTGACGGAAAAGAGCTACGGCAACATCCCCGCCAAGACCTACACCTTCGAGGTGGCAAAGGACGCAAATAAAGTTCAGATCAAAAACGCAGTCGAAGAAATATTCGGCGTAAAAGTGGAAAAAGTGACCACTTCTACCGTAAAAGGTAAACTCAGACGACAGGGAAGAACGCAAGGCTACACGCCGACGTGGAAAAAGGCGGTCGTCCGCCTCACCGCCGACAGCAAAGCAATAGAGTTCTTCGAGAGCCTGTCCTGATGACGGAGGTTAACAATCATGGCTATCAAAAAATATAAACCTACATCTCCCGCTCGTCGATTCATGTCCGTTTCGACGTTTGAGGAAATCACAACGACAACTCCGTGCAAAAGCCTTCTTGCGGTAAACAAAAAAACAGGCGGTCGCAACGCTTCGGGCAAGATTACCGTTCGTCACATCGGCGGAGGCAATCGCACCAAGTACCGCATCATCGACTTCAAGCGCGATAAGTCCGTACCCGCAAAGGTGGCGACGATCGAATACGATCCCAACCGCACGGCAAACATCGCTCTGCTTCACTACGCAGACGGCGAAAAGAGATACATTCTCGCTCCCGTCGGACTCAACGTGGGAGACACAGTGGTGGCAAGCCCCGACGCAGACATCAAAGTGGGCAACAATCTGCCTCTCGAAAATATCCCCGTCGGCACTATCGTGCACAACATCGAAATGAACCCCGGCAAGGGCGGACAGATCGCTCGCGCGGCAGGCATCTTTGCACAGCTGATGGCGAAGGAAGGCAAGTACGCAACACTGCGTATGCCCAGCGGAGAAATGAGACTCATCCTTCTCAAATGCCATGCAACGATAGGACAAGTGGGCAACCTCGATCACGAGATAGTGTCCATCGGCAAAGCGGGCAAAACGCGTCACATGGGCGTCAAACCCACCGTTCGCGGTAGCGTTATGAACCCCTGCGACCACCCCCATGGCGGTGGCGAAGGCAAGAGCCCCGTCGGAAGGCCCGGTCCCGTAACTCCGTGGGGCAAACCCGCACTCGGTTACAAGACCAGAAAGAAGAAGAAAGCTTCCGGCAAATTTATTGTTAAACGTATCAACTGATCGGAGGAGAAAAAATGAGTAGATCGATTAAAAAAGGACCTTATGTTCAACCCGCATTGCTCAAACGCGTGCAGGAAATGAATGAAAAGGGCGAAAAGAAAGTTTTGAAAACGTGGTCGAGAAGTTCTACCATCTTCCCCGATTTCGTTGGACACACCATAGCGGTGCATGACGGCAAAAAACACGTTCCAGTGTACATCACCGAGGATATGGTAGGTTTGAAGTTGGGCGAATTTGCTCCCACGAGAACCTTCAAGGGACACGCCGGCAGTAAGACCGCCGGAGGAAAATAGGAGGAATGACAAATGGCTACAAGAAGTAAAGCAAAGGCTCTTGTCCGCGAACAAAACAAGGACAGACGCCCCAAGGCAATAGCAAAGTACATTCGCATATCTCCCTCCAAAGTTCAGATCGTTTTGGACTTGATACGCGGTCGTGACTACAAGGAGGCTGTCGCCATCCTCAAAACAACGCAAAAGTCGGCTTGCGAGCCGGTACTCAAATGCCTCAACTCCGCCGCCGCAAACGCCGAGGTCAACCTCGGAATGAACAAGGATACTCTTTACGTTGCGGAATGTTTCGCAGATCAAGGTCCTACTTTGAAGAGAATGCAACCCGTTTCTCGCGGAAGAGGCTACCGTATCTTGAAGAGGACCAGTCACATAACGGTGATTTTGGACGAGAGAGCGTAAGGAGGAATAGACAAATGGGACAAAAAGTTAATCCGCACGGATTGAGAGTGGGCGTTATTCACGATTGGAATGCCAAATGGATCGCCGACAAAAAGAATTTTGCCAAGTACATCAAAGAGGACGACGTCATTCGTACCACCCTCAAAAAGAAGTACTTCCAATCCGGCATCAGCAAGATAATCATCGAAAGAAGCGAAGGCAAAGTGGTCGTTGATATCCACACGGGACGTCCCGGCGTGCTTATCGGCAAAGCGGGCGCGGGCGCAGAGGAGATCAAAGCGGTCGTGCAAAAGATCGCGGGAGACAAAGTCGTCGTCATCAACATCATCGAGGTCAAACGCCCCGATATGGACGCTCAGCTTGTCGCCGAGGCTATCGCTTCTCAATTGGAAAAGCGCGTTTCCTTCCGCAGAGCTATGCGTCAGTGCATGGGACGCGCAACCCGTAGCGGTGCAAAGGGAATCAAAACAATGGTTTCGGGACGTTTGGACGGCGCCGAGATAGCCCGTACGGAGCAGTATCACGAGGGAAGCATTCCTCTTCACACGCTCAGAGCGGATATCGACTACGGCTATGCGATAGCGCAAACCACCTTCGGCGTCATCGGCGTCAAGGTTTGGGTGTACAGAGGCGAGATCCTTCCCAAGAAAAAAAGAAACGTCAAGAAGGAGGTAAGTGAATAATGTTAATGCCCAAAAGAGTACTACACCGTCGTCAATTCCGCGGAAGAATGAAGGGCGAGGCGCACAAGGGCAACAAGGTTGCTTACGGCGAATACGGACTTCAAGCGTTGGAATGCGGGTGGATCACCTCCAATCAGATAGAGGCGGCGCGTGTCGCAATGACGCGTTTTGTAAAGCGTGGCGGTAAAGTTTGGGTGGACATCTTCCCCCACAAGCCCGTCACAAAGAAACCTGCTGAAACCCGTATGGGATCAGGTAAAGGTTCTCCCGAATATTGGGTGGCAGTTGTAAAGCCGGGCAGAGTTATGTTCGAAATGGCGGGCGTCCCCGAGGATACCGCAAGAGAAGCTCTGCGTCTGGCAAGTCACAAACTTCCCGTCAAGTGCAAGTTTGTGAGAAAGGTAGACGAGGTGAATGCAGATGAAAGCAAGTAATATTCGCGAACTCAGTAACGCAGAATTGGTCGCAAAGCTCGCAGATTTGAAGAAGGAGCTGTTCAACTTGCGTTTATCTCACGCAACGGGACAACTCAACAACCCTCTCCAACTCAACAGCGTAAAGAAGGATATCGCGCGCGTAAAGACGGTCCTTCGCGAAAGAGGGGAAAAGTGAGGTAAATGACTATGGAAAGAAACAGTAGAAAAGAAAGAGTCGGCATCGTTGTTTCCGACAAAATGGACAAGACGATAGTCGTAGCAGTGGTAAACAAATACAAACACCCTCTTTACAAAAAGACGGTGAGCAAGACCAAAAAGTACAAGGTCCACGACGAACTTAACGAGTGCGGAGTAGGCGACACCGTTCGCATCGGCGAAACGAGAAAGCTCTCCAAGGACAAGAACTGGCGTCTGTTGGAAATTGTCGAAAAGGCAAAGTAACAGGAGGAAAACAAAGTGATTCAAGTACAAACAAGACTTAAAGCCGCCGACAACAGCGGTGCAAAAGAGCTTATGTGCATAAAGGTCCTTGGCGGTTCCTCGCGTAAGTTCGGCAACATCGGCGACGTGATAGTCGCCAGCGTCAAGAGCGCAAACCCCGGCGGAGTGGTCAAAAAGGGCGACGTCGTCAAGGCGGTTATAGTGAGAAGTTCGTTCGGTATCAACAGAAAGGACGGAACGCACATTCGTTTCGACGACAATGCGGCCGTTATTATCGATCAACAAAAGCAACCGAGAGGCACCCGTATTTTTGGGCCTGTGGCAAGAGAGCTTCGTGAAAAAGACTACATGAAGATCGTATCTCTCGCTCCGGAAGTGCTGTAAAAGGAGGACAAGGAAAATGGCAAGTATGAATGTTAGGTCCGGTGATACAGTCGAAATCATCGTCGGCACGGTGGAAAATCGCGGAAAGCGCGGCAAGGTGCTCGTCGCCAACCCCGAAACGCACACGGTCGTCGTTGAAGGACTCAATCTGGTAACAAAGCATAGGAAACCACGTTCAGCGCAAGAGCAGGGCGGTAAGTTCGAACAACCCCGTCCCGTTGACGTAAGCAACGTCGCTCTCGTTTGTCCCAGTTGCAAAAAGACAACGCGCGTAGCGCATGTTCTCGGAGAAAACGGCAAGTGGCTCCGTTGTTGCAAAAAATGCGGTGCCACCATCGACACCCGCGCCGAGAAGAAGCAAGCAAGAGCCGCCAAGGCTAAAACGGCTCCCAAGAGAACAAAAAGATCCAAAGCCGACGCTGAGTAAGGAGGAACATCATGGCAGAAAAGAAGAACGTTGCTCAAACGAGCAACAAACCTATCGAATGTAGGTTGAGAAAGCTTTACAAAGAAACCGTTGTTCCCCAACTCATCAAGGAATTCGGTTACAAAAACATAAATGAAGTTCCCCGTCTGGAAAAGATCGTTCTTAACGCAGGTTTGGGCGACGTAAAGGACAACAGCAAGTCCTTCCAACTGGCGGTAGAGGAACTCAAAGTGATCTCCGGTCAAAAACCCCTTGTGACCAACAGCAAACTGTCTGTGGCAAACTTCAAAGTGCGCAAGGGCATGGCGGTAGGAGCAAAGGTAACTCTTCGCGGTGAGCGTATGTATTCCTTCTTCGACAAACTGGTTAGTATTGCGTTGCCGAGAGTCAGAGACTTCCGTGGCGTCAACACCAACCTCGACGGTCGCGGAAACTACACGCTGGGCATTCGCGAACAACTCATTTTCCCCGAGATCGTCTACGATCAAGTGGAAAAAACCAGAGGCTTTGACGTGACTTTCGTCACGACCGCCAAGACGGACGCCGAAGGTAAAGCATTGCTCAAATATTTGGGCATGCCCTTCAGAGCATAGTAAGGAGAGATGATATGGCAAAGAAAGCAATGATAAACAAACAGCAAAGAACGCCCAAGTATTCCACTCGCGGATACACGCGTTGCTCTATATGCGGACGTCCGCATGCTGTGCTTCGCAAGTACGGTATATGCCGTATTTGTTTCAGAGAAAAGGCGTACAAGGGAGAGATCCCCGGCGTTAAAAAAGCAAGTTGGTAAGGAGGAAAATACAAATGGTTGTTACAGATCCTATTGCTGATATGCTCACGCGTATCAGAAACGCTATCACAGCTAAACACGCCGATGTAGAGATCCCCGCCTCCAAGACGAAAAAGGCGATAGTGGATATCCTCCTCGAAGAAGGATACATCGCTTCTTACGAAGTTGTGGAGCACGAACTTCAAAACACGTTGAAGGTCACGCTCAAATACGGACGCAAGGGCGAAAAGGCTATCATAGGTTTGAAACGTATTTCCAAGCCGGGGCTGAGAGTTTACGCCAAGAGCAGTGAACTTCCCAGAGTGTTGAACGGCCTCGGAATAGCAATCGTGTCCACAAGCAAGGGCATTATGACGGACAAGAAAGCGCGCGAGTTGAATCTCGGCGGAGAAGTTCTTGCGTACGTTTGGTAAGGAGGTAGGGAAATGTCAAGAATCGGAAAAAAACCTATCGTATTACCCGTCGGCGTCACGGTAGATTGCAGTGACGGCAACGTAACGGTAAAAGGCGCAAAGGGGACGCTGTCCCGTCATGTAGAAAAGTGCATCGACGTCAAGGTAGAAGGCAATGAACTGCTTGTTTCCATCGCCGACGAAAAAGCCAATGACGTGCAGGCAAAACACGGACTTTACCGCGCTCTCCTTGCCAACATGGTCAAGGGCGTAAGCGAAGGTTTCAGTCGCAATCTCATCATCAACGGCGTAGGCTACAAAGCAACGGTCAGCGGGGACAAGCTGGTGCTCAACATCGGATATTCTCACCCCGTAGAGGTAGTTGCTCCCAAGGGCATCTCATTTGCTTGCCCGTCGCAAACGGAAGTAGTCGTTTCCGGCATCGACAAGGAACTTGTGGGACAAACCGCCGCAAACATCAAGGCTAAACGTCCTGTCGAACCCTATCATGCCTACGGCGTACGCTTCAAGGAAGAGACCGTGATCATGAAAGAAGGCAAAAAAGCAGGTAAGTAAGGGAGTGTAGACTATGATAAAGAAGATAAACAAAAATGCAGACAGACAGATCCGTCATGCAAGAGTAAGAAAAAAGGTTTTCGGAACTATCGTCAAACCCCGTTTGTGCGTTTACCGTTCCACCAACTACATCTACGCTCAGGTAATAGACGATATCAACGGCAAAACGCTTTGCGCGTCCAGCAGTTTGGCGCTTCGCAATGAGCTAAAAGGCAAGAACAAGACGGAATCGGCAAAGGCAGTGGGAGCGGACATCGCTCAAAAAGCTGTCAAGCTGGGCGTAAGCGAAGTGGTGTTCGACCGTGGCGGTTACATCTACACAGGCAGAGTGGCCGCATTGGCAGACGGCGCAAGAGAAGCCGGACTTAAATTCTAATCGGAGGGAAATATGGAAAACGTACAAGAAGTTGAAGTTGTTGCAACAGAACAGCAACAAGACGGCGCTCCCCGCACGGAGCAACCCAAACGTAACTTCCGCGACAACCGCTCCGACAGAAAGGGCGGAAGGCGCAACAGTCGCGACAGAGAAGTAAAGGAAGACGACGGTCTCATCAAAAAAACCGTTTCCATCAACCGCGTTACCAAGGTCGTCAAGGGCGGACGCACGATGCGTTTTTCAGCGCTGTGCGTAGTCGGTGACGGCAAGGGCATGGTAGGCATCGGCATGGCAAAGGCGGCAGAAGTGCCCCAAGCCATCGAAAAAGCCAACCTGCGCGCCAAGAAGGCAATGGTAAGCATCGAGCTTCTCGATACCACTATCCCCCACGAGACTATCGGCAAGTTCGGCAAAGGGCATGTGTTGCTTATGCCTGCTCAACCCGGTACAGGCGTTATCGCGGGCGGTCCCGTGCGTAACGTATTGGAAGCAGTGGGCATCAAGGATATTCGTACAAAATCCTACGGTTCCAACAACCCCGTAAACTGCGTAAAGGCAACCTTCAACGGATTGGTGAGCCTTCGTAGCAAAGAGCACATCGCTCAACTGCGCGGAAAAAACGTTGATGAAATTTAGCGAGGTGTATCATGGCTGTAAAAAAATTAACGAAAAACGAAACAAAGCAACCTCTCTACGTCAACGGTAGATATGTTGTGGAAAAACAACTTGCACCCAAGCCTCAAAAGGGCGACAAACCCTACGCTCAGGCGCAAGGACAACTCAGGGTGACGCTTGTCAAGAGCACAGCCGGTTGCCTCAAAGATCAACAGGCAACGGTAAGGGCATTGGGACTTACCAAGATCCGCACCTCCAACGTGCTCCCCGACAACGACGCCGTTCGCGGTATGATCTTCAAGGTCAAGCATCTTGTGGTTGTGGAAGAAGTAAAGTAGGAGGCTAATATGAGAATACATTCAATTCAACCGGCTGTCGGAGCAACGACCTCCGAGAAGAGACTGGGCAGAGGTATCGGAAGCGGTCTCGGCAAAACGAGCGGAAAAGGTCACAAAGGACAGTGGGCGCGTAGCGGAGGCGGTGTTCGCCCCGGCTTCGAAGGCGGTCAGACGCCCATCGCAAGACGTTTGCCCAAACGTGGTTTCAACAACAAATTCAGAGTGGTCTACGACATCGTCAACGTCGAAGCGCTCAATGTGTTCGAAAACGACACCGTGGTCACCCCCGAATTGCTCAGGGAGCAACGCATTGTTACCGAAAAGAACGGTGGTATCAAAGTTCTCGGCAACGGTCACCTTACCAAAAAACTTACTGTAAAGGCAGATAAGTTCTCCGCTTCGGCCAAACAGGCTATCGAATCGGCAGGAGGAGTTGCAGAGGTAATCGAATAATGTTTGAAACCATCAGAAATGCCTTTAAGATAAAGGACGTACGCAAAAAAATATTTATGACGATCCTATTCATCGTTTTGTTCAGAGTAGGTTGTTATATAACTGTTCCCGGGCTGAGCGACATTTCCTCTCAGTTGGAAGGCGATACCTCAATGAACATCTTCGGATTGCTCAACTCCATAACGGGTAGCGCACTCAGTCAGGGTACTCTCTTTTCTCTCGGCATTTCCCCGTACATCAACGCATCCATTATCGTGCAGTTGTTGACGGTTGCCATCCCCGCACTCGAAAGGATGTCCAAGGAAGGCGATGAAGGTAGAGAAAAAATCAACAAGATCACCCGTTGGGTGACGCTTGTTTTGGCTATCGTGAGCGCGGTGGGAATATTCCTGACGCTCAAAAATCAATACACGGGGTATGTAAACACTGCTTGGTTGGGCAGTCAGTTCGCAACATTCTTTGCGTCGAAAGGCGGTCAATGGATAATGGGCATCTACGTCGTGGCTGTGCTTACGGGCGGTTCCATGCTGTGCATGTGGATAGGCGAACGTATCACCGAGTACGGCGTAAGCAACGGTATTTCACTGCTCATCTTCGTGGGTATCGTGGCTACGGCCGCGCAACAGCTGTTCAGCACGCTGTTCGGCGGTTTCTGGCTTGAAGCATTGATCTTCCTTGTGGGACTTGTGCTTGTGTTCGCCTTCATCGTGTGGGTGGACGGCGCAGAACGCAAGATCAAGGTGCAATACGCAAAGCAGGTAAAGGGCAACAAAATGTACGGCGGACAATCCACCTACATTCCCATCAAAGTAAACGCCAGCGGAGTTATGCCTTTGATATTCGCCTACGCATTGATGAGCTTCCCCACAATGATCATTCAGACATTCTGGCCCAACACGCCCTTTGCCGATTGGTGGACCACTTACATGACGTCGAGCGGAGGTCCCGTGGGCGTTGTAGTGTACAACGTGATATTGGCGATTTTGATCTTTGTGTTTGCGTACTTCTATTCGCAGATACAATTCAATCCCGTAGAGATATCCCGCAACATTCAAAATAACGGCGGTTTCGTCACAGGTATTCGTCCGGGCAGAGAAACGGCAGAGTACCTTGCAAAGGTGGTATCCCGTATCACTCTTTGGGGAGCGGTGTTCCTTGCGATCATTGCATTTGTACCCTCCATTTTGTTCTCCATTCCCGGTTGGGTGGGCATGAACACGGCGTCTCAGTTGGTATCCAGCATGAGCGCAACGGGTATGCTGATCGTGGTTTCCGTGGCGTTGGAGTTCAACAAAGCGTTGGAAAACCAGATATTGATGCGTCACTACAAGGGACTGCTCGGTTCCAATTCCAAGGGATTTTTGAAGTAATATGAAAATAATACTTTTGGGTGCGCCCGGTAGCGGAAAGGGCACCATGGCGCAAAAGCTCACCAACGAACTTGGTATCCCGCAAATCTCCACGGGGGATATCTTCCGCAAAAACTTGAAGGAAGAAACCCCCTTGGGACTGCAAATAAAAGACATAGTATCCGGCGGAGGGCTTGTTCCCGACGAGATCACGATAGAGATCGTCAAAAACAGGCTTGCCGAAGCGGATTGCGCAAACGGCTTCATATTGGACGGCTTTCCGCGCTCCCTCGTACAGGCGGAGGCGTTGGACAAATTTCAGGATATCGACTGCGCCGTCAACCTCGATGTGAGCAACGACGTGATAGTGGCGCGTTTGTCGGGACGTCGTTTCTGTCCCGATTGTAACGGCACATTCCACGTTTCCACATTGAGCGACGCCAATGTGTGCCCCGTGTGCGGAGGCAAACTTGTCATCCGTCAGGACGACAGAGAAGAAACCGTGCTGGAAAGGTTGCGCATCTACGGTGAAACGACATTTCCCCTCATCGACTACTACGCTCGCCAAGGCAAGCTGGTAACGGTGGACGGTAGCGGAGGAATAGAGGTGGTCTACCGTCGCATTTTGGAAGTTTTGCCCAGATGATCACCCTCAAAACGGATACGCAGATAGCGTATATGAAAAAAGCCAATCAAATCGTACGCGACACTCTCAATTTGTTGATAGAACACACCAAAGCGGGGGTATCGACGTACGAGTTGGACAGGCTTGCGCGCGAGTATATTTTCTCGCAAAACGCAAAACCGAGTTTTTTGCACTACAACGGCTTCCCCGCAAGCATATGCGTGTCGGTGGATTGCGAAGTGGTGCACGGCATCCCTTCCAAAAAGAAGGTTTTGGAAGAGGGGCAGATCGTCAGCTACGATTGCGGAGCCATTTTTAACGGATGGCACGGCGACGCGGCGAGGACGGTCGGAGTGGGACTCATCAGTCCCGAGTGTCAACAGTTGATTGACGTCACGGAACAGTGTTTCTTCAAGGGTGTGGAAAGCATCGTGGCAGGAGTCACCCGCTTGGGCGATCTGGGACATGTGATACAGTCCCACGCCGAGAGTTTTGGTTACGGAGTGGTTAGAGAACTGGTCGGACACGGCATAGGAAGGCAAATGCACGAGGATCCCGAAGTTCCCAATTACGGAATTTCAGGACACGGCATCAGACTAACGGAGGGCATGACGATTGCCATCGAACCCATGATAACCATGGGCACCGAACGAGTGGATTGGATGGAGGACGGTTGGACGGTAAAAACGCGCGACCGCAAGCCCGCTTCCCACTACGAAAACACAATTGCCATCACCTCTCACGGAATAGAAATTCTCAGTTTGTAGGTGTATATGAAGAACATAGTTACAGGTAGCGTTGTGATGTCTACGCAAGGGCGCGACAAGGATATGTACTTTGTCGTGGTGGGCGTGGGCGACGGCGTGGTGTATCTTGCGGACGGGGGCATGCGACGTCTTGCCTCTCCCAAGAAGAAGAACATCAAGCACGTTTCCGACAGCGGAACGGTGTTGGAGACTATTGCACAAAAGCTAACCGAAGGCAGAAAGGTGTTCGACAGCGAAGTGAAAAGCGCACTCAGGCAGTTTTGCCAACAAAACCAATAGGAGAGACAACACATGTCCAAAGACGATGTAATCGAGGTAGAAGGCGTAGTAGTAGAGGCATTGCGCAATGCGGAGTTCCGCGTTCGCCTCACCAACAACCATGAGGTAATAGCCTACGTTTCCGGCAAATTGCGTATCCATTCCATACGAATTTTGCCCGGCGACGCCGTCAAGTTGGAAATGAGCCCCTACGACCTTACAAAAGGCAGGATCGTGTGGCGCACAAAAGGCGTCCAACAGTAAACAAATCAAAACAAAGTTTTTACACAGCGGAACTACCCTGTGTCAAGGAGGAGAAAATGAAAGTAAAACCGTCAGTAAAACCCATGTGCGACAAATGCAAAGTCATCAAACGCAACGGCAAGGTAATGGTTATTTGTTCCAAATATCCCAAACACAAGCAAAGACAAGGTTAGTTTTGCCGAGTAAGTTTTGGCGACGCAAGTCGCTTTGACTGAGGATATAATTATGCGTGCGACAAAGCGACATCATTCCACTTCGGCTCGCTTTTTTGCAGGCATGTAGACATACAGTAAATCAAACTACATTTAATCAAACAAAATAAGGAGAAAAAAAATGGCTCGTATTTCCGGTGTAGATTTACCCAGAGAAAAACGTATAGAAATCGGCTTGACCTACATTTACGGAATAGGACGCACATCTGCCAAGCAAATTTTGGCGGAAACGGGCGTCAATCCCGATACACGCGTCAAGGACCTCACCGAAGACGATATATCGAAGATCCGTGACTGTATTGAAAAGAACTACCACGTCGAAGGCGACCTTCGCCGTGAAGTTTCCATGAACATCAAGAGACAAATAGAAATAGGCTCCTACCGTGGCATACGTCACCGCAAGGGCTTGCCCGTTCGCGGACAATCCACCAAGCAAAACGCACGCACCCGCAAGGGACCGAAGCGTACGGTATCGCGCGGTAAGAAGGCTAAATAAGGAGGAAGGTAACAATGGCAGTTAAAAAAGTTGTCAAAAAGAAAAGAGATCTGCGCAAAGTAGACAAGGGACAGGTGCACATTCACGCTTCCTTCAACAACACTATCGTAACATTTACCGACCTCAACGGTAACGCTCTCACGCAGTGCAGCAGCGGTGCGTTGGGCTTCCGCGGATCGCGCAAGAGCACGGCATTTGCCGCTCAGCAAGCATGCGAAACGGCGGCCAAATCCGCCAAGGAACTGTACGGAATACGTTCCGTAGAAGTGTACGTCAAAGGTCCCGGTCAGGGACGCGAATCCGCAATACGCGCCTTGCAAACAGCGGATATCGACGTAACGCTCATTCGCGACGTATCGCCCATCGCTCACAACGGATGCCGTCCGCCCAAGCGCAGAAGAGTTTAGTTAAAGGAGAATCACAATGGCAAGAAATACAAGTGCAGATTGCCGTCAGTGCAGACGTGAAAAATGCAAACTGTTTTTGAAAGGCGACAGATGCTACTCCGAAAAGTGCCCCGTAACAAAGCGTGGCAAGATCCCCGGAGTGCACGCCGATAGCAGAAAGAAAATTACCGAATACGGACAACAGCTTCGCGAAAAGCAAAAAACCAAGCGCATCTACGGATTGCAGGAAAAACAATTTCACAGCTACTACGAGGAAGCGGAACGCATGAAGGGCGTCACGGGCGCAAACATGCTGATACTTTTGGAACAAAGACTGGACAACGTCGTATATCGCCTTGGTATAGGCGTATCGCGTTCTCAGGCGAGACAGTTTGTCAATCACGGTCTCATCACCGTCAACGGCAAGCGCGTAACGATCCCCAGCTTCCAAGTAAAAGTAGGCGACGTTATTTCCGTCAAGGAGAACAAACGCGAGCAACCGTTGTTTGTGGAAATGAAGGGCGCCAAAAAGCCTGCCAACATCCCTCAATGGTTGGATTTCGAACCCGCCGAGCTTACAGGCAAAGTGCTTGCAAAGCCCACGAGAGAGGACATCGACTTGGGTATCCAAGAACACATGATCGTCGAGTTGTACTCCAAGTAAGTTTAGTGCAATCTTGAACAACACTTTCGGTTGAAAAGGCTCAAAATCAACCCGCGCATTGCGCGTAAAAGTAAAATTTAATAATAAGGAGATTGTTGTCCAATGATGGAAATAGAAAAACCGTTGATGACTGTTGACGAAAGCGGAAAAAATGCCAGCATTATCAAGATCGTCGCAGAACCTCTGGAAAGAGGCTACGGCATCACCCTCGGAAACGCATTGCGCAGAGTTCTTCTTGCGGCACTGCCCGGCGTAGCGGTGGTCGGATTGAGAATAGAAGGCATTCAGCACGAATTCTCGACGGTAAACGGAGTCAAGGAAGACGTAACGGACATTATCCTCAACATCAAGCGTTTGGCTTTGAAGTCGGATAATGACGACAAAGATTTCAGAAAGACGATAACTATCAACAAGACGGGACCTTGCGAGGTGCACGCGTCCGACATCATAACCGACAGCGAAGTGGAAGTGCTCAACCCCGATCTGTACATTTGTACCATCGAAGAGGGCGGATCGCTCAATTGCGAACTGTTTGTGGCGCGCGGAGTGGGCTATGCTTCTATCGAAAAGAACAAGGAACGCAACCGCGAACTCAAACTCAACTACCCGATAGGCTACATACCCATCGATTCGGAGTTCGGACCTGTCAGAAAAGCAAGCTACAACGTCGAAAGCGCCCGCGTGGGACAGGACATCACACGCGACAAGCTCACCCTCGAAGTGGAAACAAACGGAGCGTTTTCCGGTCGCGAGATCGTGTCGCTGGCCGCGCGCATCATCGAAGATCACATCAAGATGTTTGTCGATCTGTCCGAAAGTTTCAACAAGGATATCTTGATCCCGAGAGAAAGCGACAATCAAAAGAAGGTGTTGGAAATGAACATCGACGACATGGATCTGTCCGTTCGTTCCTACAATTGCCTCAAACGCGCAGGCATCCAAACGGTGGAGGACTTGACGCGTCGCACCGAAGAGGATATGCTCAAAGTTCGCAACCTCGGTCGCAAATCGCTGGACGAAGTTATCGCCAAGTTGGAAAGCTACGGTCTGTCTTTGAAGAATAAGGATGAATAGGAGAAAGCAATATGGCTACACAAAGAAAATTAGGTAAAGCAACCGATTCGAGACTGGCTCTTCTCAAAAATCAGGTTTCGCAGTTGCTTTGGAACGGCAAATTGGAAACCACCGAGGCTCGCGCCAAGGAAGTGCAAAAACTCGCCGAAAAATACATCACTCTTGCTGTAAATACCTACAAGGATACAGTGGAAGTGCAAAAAACCAAGATCGTCAAAGGCAAGGAAACGACCGTTACCGTGTTGAACGACGGACCTCAAAAGCTTGCCGCTCGCAGAAGGCTCATGGCTAACCTTGCGGACCTGCAAGAGACGCGCCTTCCCAAAGAGAGCGCGACGGAGTACAAAGTTCGCACCAAGACAGTTCGTCACCCGTTGGTGGAAAAGCTGTTCAACGACTATGCCCCCAAGTTCGACAAACTTGCCGACGAAAAGGGACAAAGAGGCGGTTACACGGCTATCTACAAGCAAAATGCTCGTAGAGGCGACGGTGCGGAGATGGCGCTTATCGTCGTTTTGTAAAGAAATTTTGTATCGCAACTTCGCCTGCCCTCGCCAGTTGTTACAGACGTGAAAAATCGTTCGCACGCGTCGCAGGCAAAAGCGTTGCGCGCAGTTTTGTCTTTGAAAACTACCGATATATCAAAAGAACAGACAAGTATTCGCGCTTGCCTGTTCTTTTTTGTTTGGTTTTGCGGGACAAAGCCTCATTTGGATGTGTTGTAACGGTAGAACGATCGGGAGGGGCAAATTTGAAAAAGAGATCTTGCGCAGTAGTCGCGTTGCTTTGTTGCGTGTTGTGCGCAGTGATGTTCGGTGCGTCCAAGTGTACCTTTGACAACGACAGCGAGGCATACGTTTTTCAAGGCAAAACGGACGCCATGGCGTTGGATGACAGCATGTGGCACATCGTTTATTCGCAAGAGCAGTGGGAGCAACTGCAACAAAACCAATTGGCTTGTTGTCGCAATATCCTTTGGCTCAACGTTCGGGAGTTGGCGTCAGACGGCAATTTCTTTGAGAAGGCGTTGCTTGTGGTTGTGGACGAGCAGTCAAGCGGTAGCATCATCGTCAACTGGGGCGACGTGCAATTGTCGGCTTCGGGCGTTGAGATCTCTCTCACGCGTTTTGTGCCCTCCCTTTGCACGGACGACATGGCATATCGCGCGTTAGCGGTGACCGTTTCTCGTCGGCAGGCGCAAAACATATCCTCCGTCACGCTTGTCTACTACGATTATTGCGAACGGCACAACGATTTTTGACTTCCACATTTGACGCAAAACCGATAGCGACAGCGTTTCACTTTTCCCAACGCACTTGTTGTTCTGTGCGCAGGGGATAGTTTACCAACTTGTCTCCGTCGAGGTCCTTTTGTACCCTCACTTTGCACGGACGACATGGCGTATCGCGCGTTAGCGGTGACCGTTTCTCGTCAGCAAGCGCAAAACATATCCTCCGTCAGTCTTGTCTACTACGATTATTGCGAATGGCACAACGATTTTTGACTTCCACATTTGACGCAGAGCCGATAGCGACAGCGTTTCACTTTTCCCAACGCACTTGTTGTTCTGTGCGCACGGGATAGCTTACCAACTTGTCGCCGTCGAGGTCCTCGCGGTGCATATCCACAGCGGTTAGGCAACCGTTGTTGTAGGTGGTGTAGTAGTAAATTCCGCGAGTTGTGTTGCAACAGGAGGAATAAATGGTGTATTCGTAACCGCCGTTCACCGCACAGCACCCCTTTTGTTGCGCTACCGAACCGAGAATGTGGAAGAAGTGCCCCACGCTTTCCTCTTCGGACTGTCCGCACACGGTGTTGTTTAGCACAAAGGACGCGCGCACAAAACGGCTTGCCGAACTCAGATCCCCGGGCAGGCCGAAACCGCCCATTCCGCGACTGTATCCTTTGAGGGACAGGTCGGGAGCAAACCTGTTGTCGGCAATTTCTCGCGTTGCGCCCAGGTAGTGCGTCAGGTTGAGCATGTGAAAGTCGAACGTGGGGCTGTTTGTCATCACGCCCACGGGATCGTCGAAAATTTTCAGTCCCTCTGCCGTGCTCTCCACAACGATAGAGGCGTTTTTGTCGGCGATGTGCCAATGCAAAGGAGAGGCGGGCAGTTTGTCGTTAAAGGACGTGTTGCACAAATTGACGTCGGCAAGCAACACTCGCGCCTCGTCCACCGTTGCGCATTGCGCCAGGATGTAGGGCACAAATTCAAAGGAAGCGATGTTGCGTTTGCCATCCGTCACGTCGAAGTAGCGGGCAAGATCGGGAAAGTTCAACCCCGCAACGGACAGTCCGCATTCGTTTGTCGCGTCGTAGTAGAGGGGATAGTCGTCCACCACAAACGCCATACCTATCATTGCGTAGTGGGACGCGACGGGCGCAACGTTACGAAAGTTGAACGCATAGTTGCGTGGCGTCACCGTTACCGATTCGTTGTAGCTGAACTCGTAGTCGAGGTTTCTTCCAAAATAGTGATCTTTGGATGTAAAAGAAACAGAAGTACACATTTTTTTCACCCCATATCCTCATTTTTTTGTTGCGCGTTCCGATATTTAGGGCGTTTGCCCCTGCAAGATAGACCTGCTCGGAATATCGCAACGAGTATTATACAACACTTCGTTGCAAATTACAAGACGTATTTTGTTTTGCGCAAAAACTTTTCATTGACGTAGCCGAAACGGCGCAACGCTATCGTGCGTTTTGCTTTTTTTGCGAATTTTTGCAATGCAACTGTACACAATAACGACGGTGTGGTATAATGTTGAAATAAAAAAAATAATTTTTACGGCGGTGACGGCAATTATGTGTTTGTGTACGTTTGTTTTCGGCGGTGCGTTTGGGTATCCCGCAAGAAATTTGGAGGGCGAAGAACGTCCCTTCGAGGTGTTTACGTCTTTGGAAGCGCTCAATGAGTATCGCCTGGCGCACAGCGGAGATTTTTTCAACTTGACGCAACAGGAGTACGACGGCTACGACGACGAGTTCTTCAAGCAAAACGCCTTGGTGATGTTTCTCACGCAGGGCATGAGCGGATCCATACGTTGCATTGCCGAGGACGTGCGTTTGGAAAACGACACGCTCTACGTCAAGGTTAGGGAGTTGAGCCCCTCCATGCACACAATGGACCTCAAATACAACACTTTGGCGGTGTCCGTTCCGCGCGCAATGGCACGGGATATTTGTGCTGTGTGCATAGAAAGTTATCGGGTAGACATTTGAACGCGTCCAGACCGCACGCTTGCTTTGTCGGGCGGGTTTGCGCCACCTTTTTGTTAAAAGCAAACTTTTGCATTGTGTTTGCTTTTGCGCGTCAAACCTTTTTGACGCGACCATTTTTTAATAGACAAATTTGTTGGATTATGAGATAATTTTTCCATAAAAAACGCGAGGTAGATCAAATGAAATTGCACAACGACATCAAGTATATAGGCGTGAACGATTGCAAAATAGATCTTTTTGAGGGGCAGTACTCCGTCCCGAACGGCATGGCATACAACAGCTACGTCATTTTGGACGACAAAATAGCAGTGCTGGACACGGTGGACGGAAACTTTTCCGACGAGTGGTTGCACAATCTGGCAGAGGCGCTGAACGGGCGCACTCCCGACTATCTTGTCGTTCACCATATGGAACCCGATCACAGCGGTTCGATATCCGCATTTCTCAAAGCCTATCCCAACGCGACGGTGGTGGGCAACGCCAAAACATTTATCATTGCCGACAATTTTCTCGGAAAGGGCGTAATTTCTGACCGTTTGGAGGTAAAGGAGGGAGACGTGCTCAATTTGGGACGTCACTCCCTTGCGTTTGTCTTTGCGCCCATGGTGCACTGGCCCGAGGTCATGGTAAGCTACGACGCCTTTGCCAAAACGCTGTTTTCCGCCGACGGATTCGGCAAGTTCGGCGCATTGGACGCGGACGAGGAGTGGGACTGCGAGGCTCGCCGTTACTACTTCGGCATTGTGGGCAAGTACGGCACGTCGGTGCAGATGTTGCTCAAAAAGGCTTCCGCTTTGGATATCCAAACCATTTGTCCCTTGCACGGTCCCGTCCTTTTTGAAGATCTCGGTCACTATCTGGATCTGTACAACACTTGGTCAAGCTACGGGGTAGAAAGCGACGGCGTGTGCGTGTGCTACACTTCGGTGTACGGTCACACTCGCGACGCGGTGACGTTGCTGTGTGACGAGCTGACAAAAAACGGTTGCCCCAAGGTGGCTGTGCACGACCTTGCGCGCGACGACATGGCGGAGGCGTTGGAGGACGCGTTTCGCTACGGCACGTTGGTGTTGGCAAGCACCACCTACAATGCAAGCGTGTTTCCCTTTATGCACGATTTTGTCACCCGCCTTGCGGAACACAACTTCCAAAACAGGCGCGTCGCCTTCATAGAAAACGGCAGTTGGGCGCCAATGGCGACAAAAACGATGACGGGCTTGCTTGCTCCCTGCAAAAACATCACGACGGTAGGCACCGTTACGCTGTTGTCCGCCATGACGGAGCAAAACCGCGTCGAAATTGCCGAACTCGCCAAGAAATTGTGTTTGTGACAGCCCGCCCCGCGCAAGTGCATTTGAGGATAATGGCAAAAAAACGTTGATTTGCCCCTCAAATTGTCCTTTTGCGACAAAACAAAGGCTATATGCCCCTCACACACGATAACGCTGTGCACACAGACCTCTACGACGGTGGCGGAAAGAACGCGATCCCGTTCGATAAGATCGAGGAATTTTTCAACAAGAATTTATAAAGAAAAGTTATGAAATTCAAACGTATAGTCATATTGATTTTGGCGCTATGTATGGCAATATTTGCGCTTTCGGCGTGCGGTCCGAAAGAGAAACCTTCGTCCCAATCGCCCGAAAAGGATGAACAAACGTCAGAAAAACCAAACGAAAAAGGGGAAGAAACGGAAATGGTCGATAGGATCTATTTGACGATAGAAACTCACAAAATCACCGTAAAACTCGAAGATAACACTGCAACAAAGGCGCTCGTCGCACTGCTTAAAGAGGGCGATATCACTTACACCGCGCACGACTACGGCAATTTTGAAAAAGTGGGAAGTTTGGGACATACGCTTCCGCACAGCGACGTGCAAACCACAACGGTCGCGGGCGACGTGATTTTGTATTCGGGCGATCAGATCGTTTTGTTTTACGGTAGTAATTCGTGGTCGTACACAAGGCTCGGCAAAATGCAATGCTCCGCAAGTGAGATCGAAGAAATTCTCACGGAAAGCGACGCCGTTTCCGTAACAATAAGTTTGCAATAGATTTTAACGGGGTGGATCCTCGGCAATGGTTGCGGAACGCCCGACATGACGGCTCTCTCCCGCTATATGAAGCTATGAGTTTGGCAAAAGCCTCAAAAACAATAAAAAGAGTTTTGATATGAAGAAGATCACACAGGATGCAGGAAGAAAATCGCTGGGAGAATTTGCGCCCGAGTTTGCGCATTTCAACGACGACGTTTTGTTCGGCGAAAATTGGAACAACGAGGATATAGACCTCAAAACGCGGTGCCTGGTTACGGTGGTGGCGTTGATGTCGTCGGGCGTTACCGACAGTTCGCTGTTGTACCACTTGCAAAACGCAAAGGCGCACGGCGTAACGCGCAAAGAAATATCCGCCGTTATCACGCATGTCGCGTTTTATGCGGGTTGGCCCAAGGCGTGGGCGGTATTCAACATGGCAAAGGATGTCTGGACGGAGTCGGACGTCGATTCGGCAAAGGCGTTGCACCAGTCGCAAATGGTCTTTCCGATAGGCGAGCCGAACGACGGATTTGCGCAATATTTCACGGGCAAAAGTTACCTTGCGCCCGTTTCCACCAAGCAGGTGGGCATATTCAACGTCACTTTCGAACCTGCCTGTCGCAACAACTGGCACATTCATCATGCCGACGAGGGCGGAGGACAAATTCTCGTTTGCGTTGCAGGGCGCGGTTGGTATCAGGAGTGGGGCAAACCGGCAGTCAAGATGCAAGCGGGCGACTGCGTCAACATTCCCGCGGGCGTCAAGCATTGGCACGGCGCCACAAAAGACAGTTGGTTTTCGCACCTTGCCATCGAAGTGCCGAGCAAAAACGGACGTAACGAGTGGTTGGAGCCTGTAAGCGACGAACAATACGACAATTTGCCCGAATTTTGAACCTGGGGGCAGAAAAATCGAGGTCGATATGAGTTTGGTAGTAAATATCTACTATACGGGCAGGGACGGCAACGCCGTCAAATTTGCCAAAGAAATGATGTCAAGCGGGCTTGTGGACAGGATCCGCGCGGAAGAGGGCAACTTGCGATATGAGTATTTTTTGCCTATGGACGACGCCGAAACGGTGTTGCTTATCGACGAATGGGAAAGCGACGAAGCCCTCGATCTGCACCACAAAAGCCCTATGATGCAGGAAATCGCAACGTTGCGCGAAAAGTATCATCTCAAAATGCGCGTGCGAAAATTTCAAGAAAGGACAAAGTAAACGAAAAGGAAAAAATCTTTTACTTGCTGTTGTATTTTTGCATCAAGTCGTCGGGGGAGGCGCCCTTTACAAAGTCGCAAAGCGCGTCGGAGGCGTTTTCTATCGCTATGTCCAGCAGGTCGTGGTCGGCAGGCGACAGTTGGCTCAGCACATAATCTATCCTGCTCAGTGGCGTTTCCTTGCCTATGCCCACGCGCACCCGTGCAAAGTCCTCCGTGCCGAGGTGCAACAGGATGTTTTTCATTCCGTTGTGCGTTCCCGCCGAGCCTTGGGCGCGTATGCGAAGTTTGCCCATGGGTATGTCGATGTCGTCATATACCACCACAAGGCGACCTTTTTCCACTTTGTACTTGCGACACAGCGCCGAAACCGCCTCTCCCGACAAGTTCATATAGGTGAGGGGCTTGGCGACGATCACCTTTTGACCGTCTACCCGTGCGTGCGCCGTCAACGCTTTGCACTCGTTTTTCGAAAATTTTACGCCCAGTTTTTGCGCAAACATATCCGCGCACATAAAGCCCAGATTGTGCGGAGTGTTTTGATAAATTTTGTCGGGATTGCCCAAACCTACTACAAGATACATCTTTTCTTCTCGCTTCGCCTACTGCCTGCGATAACGGCAACAGGACCATATCGTCTGCAACGGGGACGTTGTTGTTTTCTAAATGATAGCACAAAACAATATAATTGTAAACAAGTTTACAACTGCGGTGCGATGTGCTAAAATAAATAGAAACGATTTTTACCATGTCCGAGAAGGCAAAACGGCGTCCCGTCAAAGGGCAACTCGGACGCGTCGGCGGTTGCGCCGTGCTACCGACGAAAGAATTGAATGTACGCATTTTTTGACAGGATAAACAATGCCAAAGCCTATCGCGCTTTGCTTGCGGACGCCCGAGACAAGCAATTTGTCTCGGCTTTTGGCGTGCAACCAAACGAAAAACCCTTCATTGCGTCCAACGCCAACGCCTTTGCGCTGTACGTAACAAGCGACTACGTCGAGGCGCAACGCATTTTGCGCACAGTGTCGGCTTTGGTAAAAGAGGCGGTGTATCTCCCTGCAAAAGAGGACGTGTTGTTGTACAAAAACGATTTTTCGCGCAACACGGCGTTTCAACGCAACTACGCGTTGCACAGAATATTGAGCGGTGCCGACGTCGCCGTGACAACGGTGGACGCGCTACTACAATATTTGCCCCAAAGGGAGACCTTTTTCGACGGATGTTTCACCGTCAAAAAGGGCGTTTGCTACGACAGCAACATGTTGATAAAAAAGCTTGTCGCAAACGGTTACAGGCGCGTGGACGGCATAACGGCAGAGGGGCAATTTGTGTCCCGCGGAGACATTCTCGACATCTCCATGCCCTTTGCAAAGCGTTTTAGGGTGGACTTTTGGGACGACGAGGCGGAGCGCATACGCGTCGTCAACGAGGAGGGCTTGTCCTGCGAAGAGGCGGACAGAGTGAGCGTTTATCCGCTGTACGACACAACGGGCGTATCGGCGGAAGGGTTGGAGGATATAGAGCGCTACGTCCTGCGACACAAGAGCAAACTTTCCCCCAACGCGCAGGCAAGATTGGAGGAAATTTTCTCCTCCGTGCGGATGTCGGCAGGGGGCGGAAGCGCGGATAACTGTTGGCTCGCGCCCTTTTTGCAATGCTCGCAACTGCGCGATTACTTGCCCGTCGATTGTGTGATATTCTGGGACGAACCCAAAAACCTTTCTCAACGCGTCAACTTTTTGTGCAAAGAGCACGCCGAGCGCGTGGCAAACTTGTTGAAAGCGGGAGAGGTGTTGCCCATACACGCCAACGCCCTTGTGGACGGCGGGGACGTATTCAAAGCGGACGCACATCAAGTAACGTTGCAAACTTTGCCCTACCAAAGCGAATGGTTTGTTCCGCAAGCGGTGCACACCTTCAAAACGGGCGCAATGGGCAACTACGCGACCTCCTCCGAGACGTTGGCAACGGATATCAAAAACTGGCTACGCTCGGGCTACGAAACGGTGATATTCGCAGGCGCGGATGGCGCCAAGTCGGCAGTGGAAAGGCTGTCGAAAGAGGGCGTGTACGCGGTGGAAAAGGACCGCCTCGATCCCAACGGCGCCGACGCATTGGTGCTGGGCGCGGGGATAGAGCACGGGTTTGTGTCTCACACCAACAAATTGGCGGTGGTGGGCACGCGCGATCTCGGGCGCGGACTGAACAGTCAAACTTTGCACAAAAGTCACAAGCAGGCATTTTTGTCCGTGGAAAAGGGCGACTACGTCGTGCACGACATTCACGGCATAGGTCTGTGCGAGGGGATACAAAAAATCGCCACCCCGTCGGGCGAAACCAAGGACTACATCGTCGTGCTGTACAAAAACGGCGACAGACTGTATGTGCCCGTAGACGCCACGAACATGCTTTCGCGGTACTCGGGCGGAGAAAACCCCGCCCTTTCGCGACTGGGCGGAGAGGACTTTGCCAAGGTAAAGAGCAGGGTAAAAAGCAGTATCCGCGAAATGTCCGTCAACTTGCTCAAACTGTATGCCGAAAGGGAAAAACCGCGCGGTTTCCGTTACAGGATAGACAGCTATCTGGACGAAGAGTTCGAACAATATTTCCCCTACAAAGCGACGGAAGATCAATTGCGCTGTCAGCAAGAGATACAAAAGGACCTCATGTCCGACAGGATAATGGACCGCTTGTTGGTGGGGGACGTGGGCTACGGCAAGACGGAAGTCGCCATGAGAGCGGCCTTCGACGTGGTGAGCAACGGCTATCAGGTGGCGGTGCTTGCCCCCACGACGATACTGACCGAACAGCACTTCAAAACCTTTTCGGAACGCATGAAGCACTTTGACATACGCGTCGTGTGCCTCAACAGGTTCCGTACGGAAGCGGAACAAAGGCAGATAGTGCGGGATATCGCCGAGGGGAAGGCGGACATAGTGATAGGCACTCACCGTTTGTTGAGTAGCGACGTGCATTTTGACAAACTGGGACTGCTCATACTGGACGAGGAACAGCGTTTCGGCGTGGAGCACAAGGAAAGGATAAAGGCGCTCAAAACCAACGTGGACGTGCTCACCATGTCGGCTACGCCCATTCCGCGCACATTGCACATGGCTATGAGCGGAATACGGGACATATCCACCATAACCACTCCGCCCGTAGAGCGAATGGCGGTGGAGACCTTTGTCACCGAGGAAAGCGACGCGCTCCTTGCCGACGTCATCACGCGCGAGCTTGCGCGAGGGGGACAGGTGTACTGCGTGTACAACCGCGTGCAGTCGATAGACAGTTTTGCGCGCAACCTCAGCGAACTGGTGCCCAACGCCAGGATCGTCGTCGCTCACGGTCAAATGGAAGAGACGGCGTTGGAGGACGCCGTGCTGGGCTTTGCCGAGGGCAAAAGCGACGTGCTTGTGTGCACGACGATAATCGAAAACGGCATAGATATCCCCAACGTCAACACGCTGGTTGTAATGGACGCCGACAAGTTGGGTTTGAGCCAACTTTATCAACTGCGCGGACGCGTCGGGCGGAGCAACAGGCTTGCCTACGCCTACTTTACCTATCGCAGGGACAAGATACTGTCCGAAGTCGCCTACAAAAGGCTTTCGTCCGTCACGGAGTACAGCGAGTTGGGCAGTGGTTTCAAGATCGCCATGCGCGATCTGGAAATTCGCGGTGCGGGCAACATTTTGGGACGAGAACAGCACGGTCACATGATGAAGGTGGGCTACGACATGTACGCGCGCCTTCTCAAAGAAACGGTGGACGAACTGAAAGGACAAAAGACGGAACAAAAGATAGCAAGCGAAGTGGAAATTGACATAGACGCCTACGCGCCCGACAGCTACATTCCTCTGCAATCGGACAGGATAGACTTTTACCGCCGTCTTGCCGACTGCGCCACAACGGACGAAATAGAAAATTTGCGCAAGCAGGTGTGCGACGTGTACGGCGCTCTGCCCAAACCGACGGAAAATCTGTTTGCCGTGGCGCGCCTCAAAGCGCTTGCCCAAGGCGCAGGCGTAAAAAAGGTGCGCGTGCTTACCGGTCGGGGCGAATTGGTGTTTGCAGGCAAGGAAACGCTTTTGCGCAAGGAAGTTTTTGACGCTTTGCTCTCTTTCGGAAAGCGCGCATCCGTCGCTTCCGACAGTTGCACGGTGCAGTTTGCGTCCCCCGACTACATTCAAAAAGACCGTCTTATGGACGCTTTGCGGGAATTTTTGCAAAGTATCCAAACTAAATAACACAAAAATAGGGCAAAGCGCTTGCCAATTACAATATAAAAAGGTATAATAATCAAGTATAGGTGTATTTCCCTCTTGGAAATAGCACTATCTTTCAGGAGCAATCAAAATGAAAAAAGCAAGCAAGATACTTACATTGATACTGATAGTCGTATTTGTGTTGAGTGTATTTGCGGGTTGCGATCTTGTAGGTCGCAACGTCGCCGTTTATCGCAATGCACAGGCGTTGACCGTCGGCGGAGAAAAAATAACCGTCGGCAAACTGTTGGACACATTCAACACATACTACAACAATTACTACTCCTACATCAGCTCGGGATATATTTCTGCCGATCAGCTACTGCGAATGGCGATATCCTCGTTGATACAGCAGTATATGCAGATCGATTCCTATGTGTCCGATCCGACAAGCGTCAAATACACCGACATCACGGATCTGCAAAAGGAAATTCACAATGCAGAGTATTTGAACAAGGACGAGTTTGCCTACGCGGTCAAGTATGTGACCTACCTTGCCTACAACGCGTTTGACCAACTTACCGACGACAACATAAACGCCAAGTACGATCTCAACGAGGCGGAAACGGAAGACACTTCTCGCGATTTCACCGAGTACGACGATCTGACCAAGCCCGACGGCACTGCGTACGACAGTTATGCGGAGTACAACTTTGCGCAAAACTTCATCAACGAAGAGGCGGACGACTACTTTGAGAACTACTATCCAAGCGACAAGCCGTTCAGCGTTGTGGACCTTGAAGGTTATGTGTACGACGTCAACTCGGAGTTTGTGGCAAAGCGCGTGGAGGAATATAACGACAGGCTTACCGACGACGACAAAAAGGACGGCAAACAACTTACCGCAGAGGAGTACGTCAATATCCAAAAGGACACCGTCAAGCAGTATCGCGACACCATTCAAAGCAACTACGGCGTCACTCTCGAAGAGTTCATCAACGGACAGTTGGCAGACATGGTGAGCAGTTGCATAATTGCCAAGTGGAACTACAACTACTACAAAGATCTGGAAAACGACGACCTCAAAGCCAAGCTTCAAAGCAACTACGAAACACTTCGTCGCGCGCAGATCGCCGATTTCAACATCAACGGCAACTTCGACAGCTTCATCACGAGCCTGTCGTCCAGCAGTACGATATACAACATCCCCGAAGATGAGAGCGACAACTATGTGTTTGTCAAAAACATTCTCATCCCCTTCACGTCCGACCAGACCGCGTTGTTGACCAATTTGCAAAATCAGTTGGGCAGTAGCGAAAGCGACGCCTACATTGCAAAGCGCAACGAATTTGCCTCTCAGATAGTGGCGCAGTACTTCGACAGCGACAAGTACACCGAAACGGACGAGGGCAAGGCGTTTGAGGACAAGTACTTTGCCAAGGACAAGTGGTTCGAGGACAAAAAGAAATCCGACGAAGAGGACAGCGTGTGGCAGGCAAAGACCAATGTGTTCACTGCCAACGGTGGAGACATCGCCATCAACCCCGCAGGCGTGCTCGGTCAGTTCTTCAATGCGGACGGCACCGTCGCCACCGTGGACGGCAAGAGCAAGACGGACACCGTCATCGAGTTGATGAAGCGTTTCAACACCGACGTAGGTCAGCACACCGCATCCTTCGACTATGTAGTGTATGTGGGCGAGGACTGGGAAGATTACAGTCACAGTTGGGTAAAGGAATTCTACACCGCGGTAAACGAGGACCTTGTGGGAGCAGACGCCAAGGAGTACACATTGTGCGTATCCAGTTACGGCGTGCACATCATCTTCAAGTCGGGAACGATCGCAGACAAACTGTTCGAGTTCAACTTCGACAAGCGTTTGGACACAAGAGATCCCAACTACAACTTGTTCACGACTTATTTCAATTCGCAAATGTCTCTCAAAACGCAGGACGCGTTGGAAGCGTTGGAAAAAGTCAAACTTGTGGATAACGACTACACCAAGTACATCGTGATCAACGGCGGTTTCAACAAGTTCCTCAAAGACAACGGCTTCACCTTTGATTTGAGCGAATACGTCGAAGAACTCACGGCAGAACTGTAATAGATTTTCAACAAAAACGGCTTGAAAGTTGATTTCAAGTCGTTTTTTTGTTCTATACATCGTTTTGTTGCTTATGCGTTCAGCGCGGTAGCGTATTTTCGAACTACGGGTTGAAGCGATTTCGTGTCAGACAATAGTCTGCGCTGTATGTTACGCTTTTTGAAGCGCATTTCAACAAGTTGTTTTCGCTATCCCTGTGTACGTCGTCAAAAACTAACAGCGGTGCAAGCGGGACGGGCGAGTTTACGTTGAAAGGGCAAGGGGGTTAGCGATCGGAGTAGGCAAACGCCAACACGGCGATCAACACGGCAACGGCTATCCAAAACAAAATTTCCATTGCCAATATCAATTTGTAACGGCGACGGTAGGACTTGTTGATGTACATGCGGTTGGAACGGACGTTGAGATCTATCTTTTTGGATACAGTCAGTGCGGGACCGCCGTCCTTTTGGGGGCACCAACGCATTGCAAACTCCGTGTCCCCTTCCAAAAACACCGTGGCGCAAAAGTCGAGGCAGTAGCCCGAAGAGGAGGAGCGGGGCGCAAACAGCCCGAAAACGCTCAACAGCATAAAGAGCAATTCCCACAAAAACCACAACTTACCGCTTACGGTGTGCACGTTGCTGACAGATAGTTCCGCCTCGTTGTTGTCTACGGTGGCTTTTCCCACAAAAAACCCGTGTTTTTTGAGCATCGCAACGGGCTGTCCGTCCACCATGACGTAGGGCTGACCGAAAGTTCTGTTGCAAGGTATTTTAACGGTCAAAACGCTCATTTTTCCTCTCCTTCACAACGCCAATATGGCAACAAAGAACATCACCACGGTAAGCACAGCCATCACGGCGTTGAACGTCAACCGTCCTTTGTGAGAGTGCCTTCTGTCAAAAACGACAAGTAACGTCGAACATATCAACAGCGATATGTTCACAGCGAGCGAAACGTATATCAAGGGCTTTATTTCGGGGAAGGCAACGGACGACCACAATTCCGAAACCGAGCCGAACATCGTCGAAAGTATGTCCTCGCCCCAAAACAATATCGTAAATAACGTCAGACCTATCATCAACAGTATCACCACGGACACCACGACAAACGCGATAGCGCAAACTATCGTCTTGAACACAATGGGCAACGACATCAGCGCCAAGCCCGCAATAGTCAAGTTGGATAGTATTGCCGACAATTTGATGCGACGTAAACGTCCTACTTCGCCCGATAACATTTTTTCACCCCCCCCGCGTGCGTAGCTACTCATCTCACAGAGACTTTATTTGCGTTTTTTTAACCCCATATCGCTATTTTGTGCAATTTGAGGCGTTTTCAACAGACCACTTTTTCGGCAATTTGCAAGCGCATGTTGCCTTTTTGTCGCAAAACAGACGCGTTGACAAGCCGTTTTGTCACGCTATATCCACGTGTAAACCCTTGTCGTTATCAACATTTTACAGCCAAAGCGCGCGTTAGTCAACACCAAAAATACAATCGTCTATTTGTGCGGGCGTATCTTTTTTGCGCGCACAACAAGCCAAACTGTTGAAAAATTGTTTAATATGTGCTAAACTACTGACAAGATATTGCATTAAACGTCAATTATCTTGCGTTGTCATAGCAGGCAACTGACGCTAATATTTTACATAAACAAGGATAATAAATGAAAAAAACACTCGATCAGGCGATAAAGAGCGCCAAGATAAAAAAGCCGAACGGATTTATCAACGCAGTGTTGAGCGCAATAGCGCGTATGGTTTACTACCGTCCCTGCAAAGTGGACGTCAAACGCAACGTCAATGTGGATGACTATCGCGACAAACCCGTCATCATCGTAGCCAACCATGCCTCCCGTTTCGACTACGCCTTTGTCAATTTTGCCATGAAGCGTCGTCCCATCAACTTTGTCGTGGCGGAAAACGAATTTCACCGTTCCAAGTTCAAATTGGTGTTCAAGTTGGGACACGTCATACCCAAGCGCAATTTTGTGCCTGACACCTGCACGATAAGGGGCATAACGCGCGTCATTCGCAAGCAGAAAAACGGCGCCGTAGCCCTGTTCCCCTGCGGAATGAGTACAGCAAGCGGAGCGCAACAGCCCTCTATGTTGGGCACGGGCAAACTGCTCAAACACTTTGGCGTGCATGTGTTGGCGGTGCGCATATACGGCGGTTACCTGGTTTGCCCCAAGTTCGACGTAAAGGAACGCTTCGGCAAGGTGCATGTAGAAGTGGACGAGTTGTTCTCTCCCCAAGATCTCAAAGAGCTTACGCCCGATCAAATTCAACTCAAAGTGGACAAGGCGTTGTTCTGCGACGACTACGCGTGGAACGCCGTCAACAGGCAAAGCTACAAACGCAAAGACAAAAAGTACGCTCAAAACATGGAGCAAATACTCTACAAATGCCCCAAGTGCGGTAGCGAAATGCGCATGGAAGGGGTGGGAGACGTGATACGTTGCCGTCATTGCGGAAACGGCGCGCACTTAAACGACAAATACGACCTTATCCCCTTTGAGGGAAGCGTCATTCCATCCACTCCTCGCGAGTGGTTCGATTGGCAACGCCGTCAGATGCGCAAAACGGTGCTGGATCCCGAGTTCGCAATGGAAGAGCACGTCAAGTTGGGCACCCTTCCGCGTTACGCCTACGTCAAGCACAATCGCGTAGCCGAAACGGTGGGGGACGGAATTTTGCGCCTGGACAAAAGCGGTCTTTCCTACACGGGCACGCGCGACGGCGAACCTTGGCGCGTAATGATAGACATTGCTCAACTGCCCACGGTGTGCATGCCTGTGGACGGCAGTTATTTCTACACCTACGCAAGCGGAGAATTTTTGCAGTTTGTGCCCGATACTCCCAGCAGTATGCGTTGGTCTCTCGCCGTGGAGGAGACGTACCGCACCAACGGCGGAAAGTGGACAAATTTCCCCTGGTTCGACTACGACCGTCCGCCCGTCTTGCAAAAGTTCAAATCTATCTGATTTTACCCCCCCCATATCCCCATTTTCGGTGTCTGCCATATCGAAAACAGCCCGATTTCAGCAAACACGTCTTTGGAATAAGTTCATTACAGCGAGGAATTGTCCCCGCTGTTTTTTTTGCGCAATTCGCCTTGCAAGCAGTCGGTGGCGCAAGCGTGCCGAACAGAATCGTAGGCTGTCTCCTGCAAATTGCTTATCGCGCGTTTCTTGTAGCCCGCCTTGGGACAGTCGCAACATAATTTTATCCCATTTCGACAACTTCATTGTTCACATTTTTCCTTTTATTTGTTGCATATTGCCGTCCGACAAAAATTCGGGCGGTTATTTTGGTGCAATGCGCAAAAGAAACAAGTATCATATTCAATGCGTTTCGGCGCAAAAAATCGTTTCAAAAGGAGAAAGAAATGTTGTACAAAGAGTGGTTGAACATATGGTTGGAAAATTATATCAAACCCACCTCAAAACAGAGGACGTATTTGCGGTACGCCGAATTGGCGCAACTGCACATCGTGCCTCGGTTGGGAACATGCGAAATGGACGAACTTACCGTTGACGCATTGCAAAAATTTGTAAATCGTCTGCTTTTGTGCGGAAATATCAAAACGCACAAGGGGCTTTCGTCCAACACCGTCTGCTCGATAATAAACGTACTG
This sequence comes from uncultured Clostridia bacterium, assembly GCA_947624235.1. Taxonomy (GTDB): domain Bacteria; phylum Bacillota; class Clostridia; order Christensenellales; family CAG-314; genus Fimimonas. Next base: position 41,354 of record CANQJK010000006.1, read on the forward strand.
CAAAATTCTTTGAAGTCGGCTACCTACGCGGGATATTCTCAAAACTATGTGGCGGACAAGGTCAAGCGTCCGCCCAAAGAGGAAAAGGAGATAGCCTGCTTTACGTTGGAAGAGCAAAAAGTTATCGAGCGCGCCGTCCAAAACAGCCCGAAGAAAAAACTATACGGCATAGTGCTTTGCTTCTACACGGGACTGCGTATCGGCGAACTGCTTGCGCTCACCTGGTCGGATATCGATTTGAACAAGGGCGTCATGCACGTCACAAAGTCCTGTCACGACGGAAAGGACGAATACGGAAAGTACATCAAAGTGGTGGAAAGTCCCAAAACGCGAAGTTCCAAACGGGACATTCCGCTACCGAAACAACTCGTTCCGCAACTAAAAAGCATAATGAAAAGCGGTTGCGAATATGTTGTTTCTTCAAAGGGGCAGGGCGTTTCGGTACGATCCTATCAACGTAGTTTCGATCTGTTGCTAAAACGCCTCAACATTGCGCACCGAGGGTTTCACGCTTTGCGACACACTTTTGCCACTCGCGCGCTGGAATGTGGAATGGACGTCAAAACGCTGTCGGAGGTGCTCGGGCACAGATCTCCCACGCTGACGCTTGACCGATACGCCCATTCCGTTTCGGAACACAAAAAGGACATGATGAACCGCTTGGGAAAGCTGTTGTGAAGGGGCTCGTCAAACATTTTGGAAAAAAAGATAAGGGCTGTCGCATTGATCGCATAAACGATCAAAAAAAAATGAATAATTATACAAAAAAAGCGACTGGAAATCAATATTTTCCAGCCGTTTTTGGCGTAACTTTGCATAAAAAATGTCTGACGCGACAGCCCCTTATGTTTATTCGCTTTTTAGTTGTTTGTGCGTTCAGTGCAACCGCTCCTTCGTCCACCGATGAGCATAATTGATGAACATCTTCCTTACATATCATATCACAAAAATGCGCATAAGCCAACAAAATAATCAAATTAAAGAAAAATTCTTGAAGAAATTTGTCGAATTTTGCGGACGTGGCGCGCGTATCGATGAACAGGGCAGGGTTTTTGTTCGCCGATTATGCTCATCGGTGAACACGTCCGCACGGTTCTGTTTACCGATAGAACAAAAAATTACAGGAGGCGACAAACAAATGGGAAAAAAGCAAAAAAAATCACGCAAAAACGGGTTGGGTTTTCGACTGGTTTTGCCTGTATTCATCACGTTGGCTGTTATCAGCTTGATTATCATCATTATTTCCACTTATGCGAATTATCACTATAATTCCTTTTGGAAATGGCAAAAAACCGATTCGAATACAATAGCTATTGATCCGTCCGATACGGAGCTGATCGAATCTGATTTGAATGAGGAGTGGACGGGCATCAGTTTTAGTTCCGACAAAGCCACCGTATTCCATGAAGAAGTGGACGGATCGTACGCAACGGAGTTTGTCATTGCGTCCGAGGACGCCCAAGCCAAAACGTTTACTTACAAAAGCGAAAATACCGACGAAACGTTCACGGCGAGTTACGCAAATTGGTATAGTTATCAAACGTATGCGGAGCATAACGGCTGGCGCGACGGTAACGATCAGCAATTTGTCTATCTGGCGATTTTTGCCTCGTCATTTGCAGTTTTGGCAGGGTTTATGTATGCGTGCGCCTTCTTGGGCAAAAAACACAAGTGGGCAAACGTCGTCGGGATCGTGTTCGGAGGTATATTCACACCGGCGTATTTTATGGGCATTTTCTCCATCGTCGGCGGAGCGTTGGGCATAAAGTCTTTGAAAAAGTCGTCCGCAGAGGACGAACCGACGGCAGAAGAGGGCGCAACGGAGTTGTCTCGGGAGGAACCGCCCCGTTCTTCCGCAAAAACTTTGGCGGATTATCCCGTAGATTACGAACACAAGCCTGTTGTGTCGCAGGTGTTGGACGGGAACAACACTGCCAATATCATTTTGCAAAGCGAAAAAGGCGTCACGGTGGAATTTCGTCAGCTGTATGTCAACGTGTACAAAGATAAGCTGTATCTTGTGGCAGAGACGGTGGATGTCGCCGAAGAGGACGGCGGAGGCATAGTGGTGTTCGAGGTGGACTACGACAACGACGGATTTGTCGTCGAGCAGGATGAGAGCGTTTGCAATGCCGTGTTCAGTGAGTTTCAAACGGCGACGGCGGGCGCAGATCCCGAAGCCGACGCCGAACCGCGGGAATACATACAGCCCAAAATGTCGCCAAAAGGCAAAAAGGGCATAATGATCGCGCTTACGGTGTGCTATTCGCTGTTGTTGCTTATGGGTATTTTGCTTGCCTCGGTGCCCGCTTTTGCCAAAGTCGTTTACGGCATGGGTATCTGCGAGGAAATCGCGGGTAGGGCATATGCAATGACGATCGGCGTCATGTGGGTAGCCCTCGTTCCCACATTCGGCTACTACTTTGTCACTATTTCGCCCTATGCGCTTGCCAAAAAACACAAGATCGTCATCGCGTCGGCAACAACGGGTTTGCTTTTGGCAATGAACGTGGTGTTCTTCCTCGTCACAGGGCTTGTCAAGATAGACGGGTTGGTTCCCGTAAAGGAATTCTTTGAAGGTAGTGACCGTTGGTTTGTGCCCCTCACCATGGTGTTTTCTTCGGTGGGTATCATCATTTGCTATGCGCTCACGCTCTTCAAGATATCCCCCGAAAGGATCGATACGCGCAAACCCCAACAGCCGTCAGGTCACGAGTTTGTGGCAATGATCAAATATATCTTGCAAATAATCGTGTATTATGTTATAATAGGAGCGAAAAAAATACTCATTGCCAAGGAGAAGCAACCTGATATATTTATTCTCGTTACCACCGTACTGCTCACTTGGCTTGCGTACTTTGTTTCGTTTATATTTGCCATAGTGCTTATTGTCGTATTGGTCACCGTCGTCATTTTTGCCTTTGCCAAAATGGTCAAGTTTTCCACAGACGGCATGCCGTCGCAGTCGAATAGCGACGTCGTTTACGTTAGCGACGGCGGTTACGACGTGGAGTTGCGTCTTTCGGGCGCGTCGGACGGCTACGAAATATATGAGGACTCGGCGGGCAACAAGTACGTCAGCGACGACCACGGAAAGACCGTCCGCAAGATGTCGTGGGACGACGTTGTGTCCGACGAAGAAATAACAACACAAAAGTAAATAGGTAACGAACCGATCTTGTGCGCACATTTTGGTGTATATCTTGTGCGCACATTTTGCATATAAAAGTTGACATGAAACAGGAGGGTTTTATGAAAAAAAGACTGCTCATTGTATTGTTGCTTTGCGCGATAGTTTGCTCGTTCGGGCTTGTCGCGTGCAACTTTTCGGATGCGCACACCCATCACTATGTCCTCAATTGGGACGAAACGTATCACTGGGAGGAGTGTACCGAAGCAGGTTGCACGCAAAAGACTATCAACAAAGCCACGCACACCTTTGACGACAAAAACGTGTGCACCCGTTGCGGTTACGTCAAGGGGACTGCCCTGCCCAGCGACAAGGACGCGCTTTCCGTCGCGGGGTACACCTATATGTTCAGCGGTGCGGAAGTTTCCTATGCGGGCGAAGAGGCAAATGCGCTAAAAGAACTGTTCGAACAGGGCATGAAGGGCGCAACTATGACCTTCAACAAGGACGGCTCCTGCACATCCGTTCAAAACGGCGCCACGTTAAAGGGCACATATCAACAACAGGGCGCCAAGTTGTCCGTCACGATAGACGGGCAAAGCTCCGAAATGACCGTTATGGAAAACAGCATATTGCAAACGATCACCGCGTCCTTGGGCGATCTGCCCTCTTTGGGCGGTGGCGGTTCCTCTCAAAAAGAACCGGAAAAGTCGGATACCCCGAGCGTTCCCGAAAGTCAAACGCCCGAAACACCCGTCACGCCCGAAACAGGCAATTCCGGCAACTCGGGCAACGAAGGCAACTCGGGCAATTTGGGCAAGCCCGTTGCAAGGGCAAGCGCCATGCGCTCTGCCGACGAAGTCACGGTGACGTTTGTCTTTGTAAAGGTCACGGGAGACCAACCCACCCTGCCCGACGATCCGTCAAAACCCGACCAAACGATAAGGTGCACTCACGAAGAGGGCGATCTGCAACACATAACAGCCCAACGCGATTCGACCTGCAACCAAGCAGGTTGGAAACTGGACGTATATATCTGCACGGGACACGATATCGATCCGCACAAGGGCGAAATGTTTTGCGGAAGGATATTTGCCAGCGTCCAATCCGCCCAAAAGGATGAATCATTGGGCGTTGTCGGTAGCGAAGAAGAATTGGAAGAAATTCTCTACATGATAGACCATTTGGAGGAGTACGAGGAGGCGCCTTTGCGAAATTACTGCACGGCTTTGCCCCTCGGCAGTCACACTCCCGTAACGGACGAAGCGGTCAGCGCAACGTGCGTCACAAAGGGCAAGACGGCAGGCAGTCACTGCGCGGTTTGCGGTGCCGTTTTGCAAGAGCAACAGGAAACGGGCTACATCGATCACAGCTACACATTCCTCATCAAAAGCGCTTCTGTCGAAGAGTACATCTGCTCCATGTGCGGAAAGTTCCAAAACAAGGACATGACCTTTGCAATGCAACTGAACGACGACGAAACGTACACGCTGTCAAAGGCAAGCGGTCCGTCGGTTGCGGGGGATATCGAACTGCCGTACGAGTGCGACGGCAAGCCCGTCACCGTTATAGGTCAAAGCGCGTTTGCCGAGAACGCTTCGCTTTTGAGCGTGACTATCCCCAACAGCGTTGTCGCTATCGGCGGAGGGGCGTTCAGAGGTTGCACAAGCCTTCAAAGCATCACCCTGCCCTTTGTAGGCAACGGCTCCGACGAAACTCATAAAACACATTTCGGCTATATTTTCGGCGCATGCGATTATTGGGAAGGATATCCGCAAAATCCCGATTACGTGCCCGATTCCCTCCAAACGGTGGTGTTGACGGGAGACGCCCCCATTGGGAGTTACGCGTTTTACAATTGCGCTTCGCTAAAAAGCATAACGCTGTCCCACGGTTTGAGCGAGATAGGCTACAACGCCTTTGACGGTTGCACGGCAAGCATCCTTTGGGACGATCCCACGATAAAGGTGCTCGGAAACTACTCATTCTACGGATATCTGGGCACGCAATTTACCATACCCGACAGCGTAACGACAGTCGGCGGGCGGGCGTTCAGAGGTTGCACAAACCTTGAAAGCATAGTGATACCCGCAAGCGTAACGTCTATCGACGGTGATGCGTTTTACGAATGTGCAAGCCTCAAAAGCGTTTACATATCCGACTTGAAGGCTTGGTGCAACATCGCGTTCGAGAGCGAATACTCCAACCCCTTGTTTTACGCAGACGACCTGTATTTGGAAAACGCGCTTGTAAAAGACGTGGAAATTCCGCAAGGCGTCACGGCGATACCCGCTTACGCTTTCAGTTGCACAAGCATAGAAAGCGTGACGTACGAAGAAAACTGCGACTTGATCTCCATTGCCGACCGTGCGTTTGACGGTTGTGCAAAACTGCAAAGCGTCGCCCTTCCTGCCGGCGTCACAACGGTTGGAAAAAATGCGTTTTTCAACTGCACAAACATAGTGACGGCGGAGATTCCCGCCTCGGCGATAGTCGGTATTCCGCTGGATAGTTTGCAGACCGTCGTCATCAACGGCGGAGAGGTCATAGGCGAACAGGCGTTTTTGTATTGCAATACCCTTCAAAGCGTCACCATACCTGTCGGCGTCACGTCGGTGGGTAGCGACGCGTTCAAAGGTTGCACAAGCCTCACAAGCGTTTACATATCCGACTTGAAGGCTTGGTGCGACATCGCGTTCGAGAACGAATACTCCAACCCCTTGTTTTACGCGAACGACCTGTATGTTGAGGACGCGCTTGTAGAAAACGTGGAAATTCCGCAGGGCGTCACGGCGATACCCGTCTACGCTTTCAGTTGCACAAGCCTTGTGAGCATATCCGTGCCCGCAAGCGTAACGGCAATAGGCGCGCAGGCGTTTTGCGGTTGCACAAACCTTTCGCAAATAACTTTCGTCGCCCAAAGCCAATTGAGATCTTTCGGCGACAACGCCTTTGAAAACTGCACAAACCTCACAAGCGTTTACATATCCGATTTGGAAGCCTGGTGCAACGTCGCCGTCGGTAGCGAACAATCTTCCCCCTTGTACTACGCAAACGACTTGTATTTGGAGGGCGAACCAATAAAGGACGTGGTAATTCCGCAAGGCGTCACGGCGATACCCGCCTACGCTTTCAGTTGTGCAAGCCTCGAAAGCGTGACGTTTGAAGAAAACAGCAACCTCGATTCCATAGGATATCGCGCCTTTTACGGTTGCGAAAACCTTGTGCGCGTTGCCATTCCCGATAGCGTCGGCATTATCGACCGAGACGCATTTGAAGACTGCAAAAACATCGCAACTGCTCAAATGCCCGTTTTGGCGATAGAATACATTCCGCAGGATAGTTTGCAGACTGTTGTTCTCACAAGCGGAGAGGCTATCGGCGAGTATGCTTTCAGCGGTTGCCTGACGCTCACGAGCGTGACCATTGCCGAAAGCGTCAAGTCCATAGGCGCAAATGCGTTTTACTATACCGCCCTTACAAACGTTATCATACCAAACGGCGTAACTTATATCGGCTACCAAGCGTTTAGCAATTGTAGCGATCTTACAAGCGTCACCATACCCGACAGCGTAACTTTTGTCGGCAATTATGCGTTCGATTATTGTGGAGCATTGGAAGGCGTTTACATAACGGACATTGAGGCTTGGTGCAACATAGAATTCGGCGCCTATCGCTCCAACCCGTTGTGTTACGCAGGCGATCTGTATTTGAAGGACGCGTTAGTGGAAAATCTGGAAATTCCGCAAGGCGTCACCGAGATAAAAGCCAATGCGTTTAACGGTTGCAGTAGTCTGTTGCAAATAACTTTCGGCGCAGACAACAAACTGACAACTATCGGTAGCGACGCGTTCAAAGGTTGTACAAACCTTGCAAGCATAGCCATTCCCCAAAGCGTAACGTCTATCGGTAGCGGTGCGTTCGACTCTTGCACGCGCTTGAACAGCGTTTACATCACCGATGTGGGCGCCTGGTGCAACATAGAGTTCGGCGATGAGGACAAATCTCACCCGCTGTGTTACGCAAACGACCTGTATTTGGACGGCGTACTTGTAAAAGACGCGGAAATTCCGCAAGGCGTCACCGTTGTGCCTGCGTACGCGTTCGGTTGCACGAGCCTTGAAAACATAACCGTAGGCAGTGACGTCATTGCAATAAACGACAACGCCTTTTGCGATTGCACAAGTTTGAAGGGCGTTTACATATCGGACGTTGGGGCATGGTGCAACATAGAATTCGGCGAAAAGAACGCCAACCCGCTTATCATTGCGCACGAGTTGTATGTAGATAACGTCAAAGTTGCCCACCTCACCATACCGCAAGGCGTCGCAGAAATAAAGAATTACGCGTTTTACGGTTGCACAAGCGTCAACAGCGTGACGATTGAGCAGGGCGTTGCCTCTGTCGGCGTAAACGCGTTCAGAGGTTGTTCCAACCTCGAAAGCGTTGTTATAGGCGACGACGTTACAAATATAGGCGCACAGGCGTTTTACGACTGCACGCGTCTTGACAGCATAACCGTGAGTAGCGCCCTCACGACGGTAGGATACAGTGCGTTCGAAAACTGCACAAACCTCACAAAAGTCTACATAACGGACCTGGAAGCCTGGTGCAACATCGATTTTTATAGCACCGACAACCCGTTGTATTATGCAGACAGCCTGTATGTGGACGGAGAACTTGTACGGGACATAGTAATTCCGCAAGGAGTAACGAAAATATCGAGGTGGGCGTTCAGTTGCACAAATGTCGTCAGCATAATCGTGCCCGAAAGTGTTACTTGTATCGCCAATCGTGCGTTCTACGGTTGCACAAGTCTTGAAAGCATAACGTTGCCCTTTGTAGGCGACGGAGCCTATTATACCGATTTCTATTATATTTTCGGAGCGGACGCGGTGCCGAGTTCGTTAAAAACGGTTATCATCCAAGGAGAGGACGCCATAGAGGACAACTCCTTTGAAAATTGCGCAAACATCGAAAACATCACGCTGGGTAGCGGGATCACCTACATAGGCAAAAAAGCTTTCAGCGGTTGCACAAGCCTTGCCAACGTAACCATTCCCGATAGCGTCAGATTTATCGACGTCGGCGCGTTTGACGGTTGCACCAACATCCAAAGTGCGACAATGCCCGCGTTGGTAATAGGCAACATTCCCAAGGACAGCTTGCAAACCGTCGTTCTCACAAGCGGAGACGCTATCGGCGACCTTGCGTTCCACGGTTGCACGTCGCTCGTCAGCGTGACCATTCCCGACAGCGTCACCTTTATCGGTTACGAGGTGTTCTCCTACTGCAAAAGTCTTGTAAACGTCACCATACCCGCAAGCGTTACCGA
>CANQJK010000007.1 GCA_947624235.1 uncultured Clostridia bacterium
AATGTTAATGAGAGTGTGTATGTTAATGAGAGAGTGTGTGTAAATGTAAATAACGGTTGTTGCTCTCTCACGCTTTTAAAGCGAAACAAATTGAAAAAAATAACAGTCAACTTAAAAGCGAAACGCGCAATTCAAAAAGAGCCAATGTGCTTTGATCAAAAAGCGGTGCGCTCAACCTGAAAAGCAGTGCATAAAACGCGAACAAAGCAGACAAATCGTAACGAGCAATAATTTTTCCCGAATTAAACCGAAGTATGTTCCGTTCTCCGCTCGATCGCTTGAAAGCGAATTGTCTTGTTGCGTTTGTTGTCACGCCTAAACATATCTCACAGAGCAGATTTTTACAGTCGCATTTTTGACGGGTAAGTTACGAAAAAGATTTCATCTCGTTTTTACTAAAACAACGATTTCTACAAACTTTATTTTCATATTCAAACATATCTTACAGGGAAGAATTTATAGCCACATTTCGACGGCAAGACGCACAAAAGATTTTATCTCGTTTTTACTAAAATAACGTTTTCTACAAACTTTCTTTTTACGTCCAAACATATCTCACAGAGTCGAATTTTACAGTCGCATTTTGGACGGGCAATATGTAAAAAACGGTTTGCCTGTTTTTCTACAAAAACAACGATTATTACAAAATTTTAGCTTTTGTAAGCCCAAAATTGACAAAATTCTGCAAAAATATAACAGTAAAAGTGAACCTGACGGCAAAATTATTATTTATCGCTTTTTGTATTGACAAATTGATTTTTTTGCGAGTATATACTTCTTATACAAACTACTTCGTTGTAAAAAGAGGTGACAAAAATGTATGATGTATTGATCGTCGGGGCAGGAGTCGTGGGATGTTCTCTCGCACGAGAATTGTCACGATGGAATTTGAGCATCGCCGTCGTCGAAAAGGAAAACGACGTTGCAATGGGCACGAGCAAAGCCAACTCGGGCATTGTTCATGCGGGTTTCGACGCCCACACGGGCACAAACAAAGCGATATACAATGTTTTAGGTGCCAGGATGTTTCCTCATTTGGCGGAGGAGTTGGATTTCCCCTACCGCAAAAACGGCGCTTTTGTGTTGTGCTTTGACGAAAACGACCGTCCCAAGTTGTCGGAATTGTTGGAGCAGGGCAAACGCAACGGCGTAACGGGACTGTCCATATTGGACGGAGACGCCATTCGCAAAATGGAACCCAACGTATCCGACAAGGTGGTGGCGGGGCTTTACGCAGAAACAAGCGGTATCGTCAGTCCTTACGAGATGACCATTGCTTATGCCGAAAACGCCTGCGTCAACGGCGTGGAATTTTTGTTGGGACGGGAAGTGCTGGGTATCGGCGCGACCAACATGGGCTTTGAAGTCAAGTTGTCCGATCAAACGGTTTGGGCAAAAATCGTCGTCAACTGCGCGGGAGTTTTTGCCGACAAAATTTACTCTATGGTATCGGGCGAAAACAACTTCGAGATCGTGGCGCGCAAAGGCGAGTACTGTCTGTTGGACAAAAAATGCGGAGGGCTCACCGACAAAACGCTGTTCCAACTTCCCACCGCTATGGGCAAGGGCGTGTTGGTAGCGCCCACAACGCACGGCAACATCATCGTGGGACCGACTGCTCAGGACGTCGAGGACAAAGAGGACGTGGACACGACTTTTGACGGATTGAACCTTGCTTTCAACACGGCAAGCAAATCTGTGCCCACCCTTGCGCGTAGAAATATCATCACCCAATTTGCAGGGCTTCGCGCACACAGCACGGAGGGAGACTTTGTTATCGGCGAAAGCGAAATTGCCAATTTCTACAACATCGCGGGCATCGAATCGCCGGGACTTTCCTCTGCGCCCGCCATTGCAGTGGACGTTGCCGAGGAGATCGCCAACAAATTGCAGGCGGATAAAAAGGACAATTTTGTAGCCAAGCGCAAGGGTATCCCCTGTTTTGCCAAAATGAGCGACAGCGAACGCGAACATCTCATTGCATCCGATCCGCTTTACGGCAAGATCGTGTGCCGTTGCGAAAACGTTACCGAGGGCGAAATAGTGGACAGTATTCGTCGTCCCCTCGGCGCGCGCGATTTGGACGGAGTCAAACGTCGCACTCGCGCAGGTATGGGCAGATGTCAAATGGGATTTTGCACACCCCGCGTCATGGAAATTCTCAGTCGCGAACTGGGCGTAGATATGACGGAAATTACCAAATTCGGAAAAGGTAGCCACGTTGTGGTTGGGAGGACAGAATGAGAAAGTGCGATATAGTCGTGGTGGGCGGAGGTCCTGCCGGTCTTGCCGCCGCGGTGTCCGCCTTTGAGGCAGGCACAAAGGATATAGTTATTTTGGAAAGAGAGGAGCGCCTCGGCGGTATCCTCAATCAGTGCATACACAACGGTTTTGGGCTACACACCTTCAAGGAGGAGTTGACAGGTCCCGAATATGCCGACAGGTTTGAACAACTTGTGTACCAACGCGGTATCGAGTACAAACTGGGAAGCACCGTTATCAACGTGACGGCGGACAAAACCGTCACCTACGTCAGCGAACAGGAAGGTTTGCAAAAAATCAGCGCCAAGGCTATCATACTTACATGCGGTTGTCGCGAGCGTCCGCGCGGAGGCATCAACATTGCAGGCGCGCGTGCGGCGGGCATCTTTTCGGCAGGCACGGCGCAAAAATTGGTAAATATCGACGGACTTATGCCGGGCAAAGAGGTCGTCATTCTCGGCTCGGGAGATATAGGTTTGATAATGGCGCGCAGAATGACGTTTGAAGGCGCCAAGGTCAAGGCGGTAGTGGAACTTATGCCCTATTCGTCGGGCTTGAACCGCAACATAGTGCAGTGCCTCAACGACTTTGACATTCCCTTGATGTTCAGCCACACCGTGGTGGATATCAAGGCAACGAACGGACGAGTTTCGTCCGTCGTGATAGCCCAAGTAGACGACAAACTTCAACCCATAATGTCCACCGCGCAGGAGATCGCCTGCGACACGCTGTTGCTTTCGGTGGGATTGCTTCCCGAGAACGAACTTGCGGGCTATGCTGGCGTGGAACTTTCGCCCGTGACCAACGGTGCGGTAGTGGACGATCAGATGATGACAAGCGTAGAGGGCATCTTCGAGTGCGGAAACGTGCTCCATGTCCACGATTTGGTGGACTACGTCAGCGAAGAGAGCAGTCACGCGGGCAAATGCGCGGCCAATTATGTGCAAAACGGCATGTCTGCCACGCAGTACGTTCCCACATGCGGAACAAACGGGGTGAGATACGTTGTGCCTCAAAAAATACGCAAGGACGCAAACGTCGAAAAGATCAGTTTGCGCATGCGCGTTGCCAATGCGTTCAAAAACGTGGAACTTGCAGTCCTTTTGGACGGCGAAAAAATATTCTCGCGCAAACGTCCCATCGTTACCCCGGGCGAAATGGAAACGGTCGTGCTCGGCAGTGAACTTGTCGCACGCATAAAACAAGGTTCCAAACTGGAAGTGACATTGTTGAAGGGAGAAGAAAAATGAAAAAGTTTATCTGCATAAATTGTCCTTTGGGCTGTCATCTCGAAGTGGACGACAGCGATCCTAACGACATCAAGGTCAGCGGAAACACCTGCCCTCGCGGAAAAATCTACGCCATTAACGAGATAACCGCGCCCAAGCGCATGGTAACAAGTTCGGTACCCGTTTCGCGGTCGGATCTGTTGCGCGTTTCCGTCAAGACCTCCCAACCGATACCCAAGGACAAAATTTTCGATTGCCTCAACGAGATAAAGAAAGCGCACGCCGAGGCTCCCGTTGCGATAGGCGACGTTATTGTGAGCAACGTTTGCGGAACAGGCATAGACGTCGTTGCAACGCGCAACGCGCACAAGATTTAGGAGAACACAATGAAGTACATTCTTGCGTTGGATCAGGGAACAACGAGTTCGCGCGCAATTGTTTTTGACCACAGCGGACAGATCGTCGGTAGTGCCCAGCAGGAGTTTAAGCAGGTGTATCCTCAAACGGGTTGGGTAGAGCACGAACCGTTGGATATTTTGGGTAGCCAAGTTGCCGTTATTTCCGAAGCTTTGGTACGCGCGGGCATTTTTGCCGAAGATATTTCGGCAATAGGCATCACCAATCAGCGCGAAACGACGATCGTTTGGGAAAAGAGCACAGGCAAACCCGTCTACAATGCCATTGTGTGGCAATGTCGTCGCACGGCAGAGTATTGCGAGGAGCTTCGCCGACTCAATTTGGACAAGATGATCTACGACAAAACGGGTTTGGTGTTGGACGCTTACTTTTCGGCAACCAAGATTAAGTGGATATTGGATCATGTCGAGGGGGCGCGTGCTCGCGCCGAAAAGGGCGAATTGCTTTTCGGCACGGTGGACACCTACCTCATGTGGCACCTGTCCAAGGGCAAAATTTTCGCCACGGACTACACCAATGCGTCGCGCACCATGCTGTACAACATTCACACCCTTCGGTGGGATGACGATCTGTTGAGATTGTTCGACATCCCCAAGTGCATGCTTCCCGAGGTGCGCCCGAGCAGTTATTGTTTCGGTTTTGCCGATCCCTCGGTGGTGGGCGCAAACATTCCCATTTGCGGAGTGGTGGGCGATCAACAGTCGGCGCTGTTCGGACAACTTTGCGTGGACGTAGGCTCCATGAAAAACACCTACGGAACGGGATGCTTTTTGTTGATGAACACGGGCGACAAGCCCGTCAGATCCAACGGTTTGGTAACTACGCTTGCCGCGGGCGCTTCGGATAAGCCTCAATATGTGTTGGAGGGAAGCGTGTTTATGGGCGGAGCCATCGTGCAATGGTTACGTGACGAAATGCGCATGATCCACACCGCAAGCGAAACGGAACGCTACGCTTTGAGCGTGCCCGACACCAACGGCGTGTACCTCATTCCTGCGTTTGTGGGCTTGGGAGCGCCTTATTGGGATCCCAACGTTCGAGGCTCTGTGTTCGGTTTGACGCGCGGTGCCCAAAAGGAACATTTTATCCGCGCGGCGTTGGAGAGCATCGCCTATCAGGTGTACGACGTGGCAAAGGCGATGGAAGCCGATCTCGGCAGTCCCATAACATCTTTGAACGTAGACGGCGGAGCAAGCGCCAACAACTTTTTGCTTCAATTTCAGGCGGATATCCTCCGCACAGAGGTGGTGCGTCCGCGCGTGATAGAAACCACGGCTCTCGGAGCGTGCTACCTGGCGGGACTTGCCGTCGGCTATTGGGAGAACATCGAGGACATCAAGGGCAACAAACAGATCGAGCGCGTTTTCCGTCCGCAAATGGATGAGCAAACACGGCTTAAACTTGTCGGCGGTTGGCAAGATTGCATTGCTCGCGCAAGGTATAAAGTTTAACAAGCGACCGTGCACGGTTTGTGCACAAACGACAAAACAAAATAGTTAAAAAATTTTCATGGCGCTGCCCATGGGCAGTTTTCGTTTTACGGAAACGAAAACGAAAACACGTTGCCTCCTCTGTAATTCCACCGCCAACGCGGTGGAAAAACGAAAATAAACTTCGGTAAACGAAGTTGAAAATAAAAAAATACAAAAAGGAGAAGAAAACAATGCAAAAAGAAAAAGTCAAAGAAACTTTGCACGGCTTGTACACCAACAAGCACAAGTGGGCATTTATCATGTTGGCTTGCTGTATCGTACTGATCTTGCTCGCAGTTTTTGTGGGTTCGTGCGTGCAAACGGCAGGTTGGTCTGCAACGGTCGAAGACTTGCGCAATGCCCAAAACAGTGGCACGATCACCCTCACGCCGACGGATGATCCCGATCCCGAGGTGGCTAACCAATCCAAGACTTACACCGTGAGAGGAAGCGTTACGTCGGGTATTCTGTTTGTGCCCAAAAAGGCTTCCGAGGAGGACAAGCGTCCCGCAGTTGTGTACACTCACGGATTGTACAACAACCGCGAAATGCAACTGCAAAACGCCATTGAGCTTGTTCGTCGCGGATATGTGGTACTGGTCATCGACCAAGTCAGCCATGGTCACAACACAAGCACAAGTACGGGTAGCGCGTTTTCCAGCACGGAATTTATGAACGCGGCAAAGTACCTGTACAACCTGCCCTATGTCGATCAAACGAGGATCGGTGTTTCCGGTCACTCCATGGGCGGTAGCGCAACCAACAACGCGCTCAGAGACGACAGTCAGCAAGCGGGAAGCAAAACGGACGCCAACTTCAAAGCAGGCACCCACATGGGTATAATTTCCGCCTTCCTCACTCAGGCGAACAATGCGCCCTCCAACCAAAATATCGGTAGCAACGTTATCGCAGTGGGCAACATCAAGGCTTCCAGCGACGAGTTCTTTTACAGTAGCACTCTCAAAGAGAACACCTACGTTCCCGTTGCCAAAAACCAAGTAACAGAGGATAACTACTTCAATTACTACCTCAAAAAGGGCGACGAGTACGTCAAACAAACCAAGGAAGACAGGTATCGTCCCTCCAAGACATACTACAACTTCACAAACCGTGGCGGTCCCACATTCTATTTGCAATCCAGTCAGGCATTCACGTTTACGAGAGGAACTGCTCCCACCGAAACGGATGATTGGGCAACGATCAACGGCGGAATTTACGCCAACGGCAAACTTGTGGCTGAACCTAATGGCAAAAAACTTGCAAGCGTGGCAAGCGAAGGCAAGCAGATAGCGTCGGTGGAGAATTCCATCCGCGTCGTCTACGAAGCAAGAGAAACTCACCCCATGAACCACATGTCCACCAAGTCGGCGGCGCACATCATCGACTTCTGGTACAATGCGTTCGGTACGGTTGAAGCAGTGGGCTACAAGGCTCCCACCAACCAAACCTGGTGGCTCAAAGAAACGTTTGCGATCTTCGGATTTATCGGCATTTTCGGAATGCTCATTCCTTTGACGGACATTTTGTTGGGAACAAGATTGTTTGCTTCTTTGAAGGTCAACGAAGAAGAAGTTCGCGAAGCGCCCGTGCTTCTCACAAAGCCTCGCAAGCATGTGTCCTACTGGCTGTCGGGTATCCTCACGGCGTGGTTCTCGGCTTACAGCCTCAAAAATATGACTGCCAATGACGGTTGGTTCAGCAAACTCGGTTTGAGCGGTTTGCTCAACAACACCACAGAAGGCTTCATCTACGCCAACATCGGCTCTATTGCCGCATGGGGCATGGTGTGCGCAGGCTTCGGCATTGCGGTAACGGCGGTTATCTGGCTGATCAATCACTGCATCAACGTGTTTGTCTACAAAGACGACTACATCAACTACGATGAGCATCCGTTTGACGGATTTAAGATCCGCAGTTGGAAGAACTTGCTCAAAACGCCTCTTCTTGCGGCCATTTTGGTGGGTATTTTCTACACGGTCATCAACCTGATTTGGAGATGGACTGTTGTTGACTTCCGCTTCTGGACGTTTGACCTGAGAGTATTCGACCTTGTACGCGTACCTTCGATGCTCAAATATGTTCCCTACTTCTTCATCTTCTACATGGTGTTGGGAGTTTTGGGCAACAATTACAGCGTCAAGGATCTTCCCGAATGGGCTACGATCGCTATCAACGCAGTGTTCAACGTGATAGGCATCACCATCCTCATGTGGCACCAAAACGACTACTTCATTCGCGTCGGCGCCGCAGTGGACAGCGGAAACAACCTGTTCTACATTGCTTGCTACCCCATCATCCCGTGCGTTGTTGTTGCAACGATAATCGGCAGAAGGTTGTACAAGCGCACAGGCAACGCTTGGCTGGGCGGTCTTGTCAACGCGTTGATAATGACGTTCCTTGCTTGCGCAAATACGTCTGTCAACGGCACGGTGGCTTGGTTCTACGGAGCATAACACCCCCCCCAAAAAAAGCTTGTTTGAGCAAATATTCAAGCAACACAAAGGCGAGGCACAACGCTTCGCCTTTTTTGCGTGTTGACATTTTCGTTGCAAAATAGTACAATGTCGGTATGAAAAGGATAGGAGTCATCAGCGACGTACACGGCAATTTGGAGGCGCTCAAAGCCGTCTTGGCAATGTTGGACGAAATGCACTGCGACGAGATAATTCACACGGGCGACGCGGTAAGCATAGGCCCGAACTCCCGCGAGTGCCTTGACTTACTGCTTTCACGGCGGGATATCACTTGTTTGTTGGGCAATCACGACAGGGATTTTGTGCTTCGCCATGCCGATGTTAGGATGTTGTCCCATGTGCCTGCCGAGCACAAGGCGCAAGTGTTTGCCACGCTCACCGAGGAGCAACGAAAAGCGGTTATGGAGTTTCCACTGTTTGTGACGCGTCAATGTGCGGGCGACACGTTGCTTTTTTGTCACTACGCCCTTGCGCCGAGACCTTTTGATTGGCAAGTTTTCCCCTTTATGCCGTTGCAAAACGAGCCTTCCGTGCAGGCGTTTGACGAGATTTTTGCAAGCGCCGAGGCGGACGCCGTGTTTTTCGGACACAAGCACGAACCGTGTGATTTTGACGGGCGTATGCTCTATGTGGATGTAGGGAGCGTAGGCTGTCATCCTGCGCCCTTTGCGCGTGCCGTTGTAATAGACTACGACGCGGAAAAATGGACTTACAAACGGGTACAGACGCCCTACGACATGGACGCTGTCAAAAAGAAAATGTACGGTACCGTCGCATGCGGTAAACAGTTGTATGATTTTTATTTTTTGAGAAAGAATGTGCAATAGCGCCGAACGGACTGTTTTCGAATAAACGTCGGGGTGAAAAGTAAACTAAATATGGAATTCGCGTTACAAAATCAAAACGGCTTGAAACATGTGCTTCAAGTCGTTTTTACATATTTACATATTGCGGTTCGTGCGACAGTTCCTTTTGCGCAAAGCGTTTTCGCCCGTTACTCTTTGCGCGACTTTCCCCAAAAGAAAACGGCAAGCGTTCCCGGTCCGCAGTGCGTAGCAATAACGGGACCTATGTCAAAGGTGCGAATTTGCGCCCTGGGGTAAAGATTTTTGAGTTGTTCGCCGATTTTTTGCGCCGACGAGATGTAGTCGGAGTGTCCTATCCACAACTTTCCGTCGTAGTCTTTTCCGTTGTCGATTTTTTGCTCTATCTCTTGTAGCGTTTTTGTTATTGCCTTGCTCTCGCTCATCACCTTGCTGTATGCGACTATCTTGCCCTGTCCGTCTATGTGCATAATGGGGCACAGTTTCAACAAGTTGCCTATCAGCGCCACAGGACCTGACACGCGTCCGCTTCTCCTGAAATATGTCAGCGTGGTGGAATAAAACTGGTGTACGAGCCTGTAACGGTTTGTCATTGCCCATTCGTATGCTTTTTCGATATCCGTTCCCTTGTCGCGCATATCCGCAATCTCGTCAACAAGCAAGCCGTAACCGACGCAAGCGCACAGCGAATCGACCACAAAAATTTTGCGATGGGGAAATTCCCTTTTTAGCGCTTCTCCCGCGTATATGGCGTTTTGCGCCGATTGTGACAATCCCGAACTGAAAGTTATGTGCAACAGATCGCCTTTTTGCAACAGCGAGCGAAAGTAGTCGGTGTAGCGTTCTACGTTTATAAGGGATGTTGAGGGCTGTTTGCCCGCGGTTAGTTTTTGATAAAATTGTTCCAGCCCGTCCCCTGCGCGCATGTCGTCGGTGTATTCCACGCCGTCGAAGGTGTAGGTGTAGGCAATTACGGAAATATCCCGTTTGTTGAGGTGGTCCAATGTGAGGTCCACCGTCGATTCACAACTGAGCGTAAACATTGTTTGCTTCTATATTTTATTTGATGCGTTCTTGTCCCCAGTAGCTTACAAACACTGTGCCGGGACCGCAATGCGAAGCAATGACAGGTCCGATGTCAAACAAGCGTATGTCCGCCTTGGGATAACTGTTTTTGAGTTGGGATATCACTTTGTTTGCGGAACTGATGTAGTCGGAGTGTCCCAACCAAAGTTTTCCGCTGTACTCTGCGCCGTTGTCGATAGTTTTGGCAACTTGCTCCAACAGGCGCGATACCGCCTTTGTTTCGCTGATAGATTTGGCAACGGGCACGATTTTTCCCGATTGGTTGGTGTGCATCACGGGACAGATGCGCAAAATGTTGCCTATCAACGCCGTTATCGTGGACACGCGTCCGCTACGTTTGAAGTAGGTGAGCGTAGTGGAGTAAAAAAGATGTTGCAATTTGGTCTTGTTTTGCTCCGTCCACTGATAAAGTTCGTCGATATCCGCCCCTGCGTCCCTTTTGTCTGCAAGGGTGTCCACCAACAAGCCCTGCCCTACGCAGGCGCATGTGGAATCCACAACGTAAATTTTTCTGTCGGGAAATTCGCTTTGCAATTCCGCTCCCGCCTTTTGAGCGTTGAAAACGGAGTTGGACAGCGCCGAACTGAAAGCGATGTGCAACAGATCGCCCTTTTGCAACAGCGGGCGAAAGTACTCTTTGTATTTTTCCACGTTTATTTGCGACGTGGTGGGGTGTTGACCGGAAATCAGTTTGTTGTAAAATATTGCCAAACCGTTTGTCTGACGCATATCGTCGTCAAAATCCTCTCCGTCAAAGGTGTAGGTGTAGCATATTGCAGGTATGCCCCGTTTGTCCAGATGTTCTTTTGTCAAATCTACTGTCGATTCTGTGCTGAGTGTAAACATAATTTTCTCCGATGAATTGCAGTGCGTCATTGCACGTCTATCGTGCAAATCTACCGATTTTATTATACTACAACAAGGCAAAATGTCTCCCTACTGTTGCTTTCGGCAGTTCTACAATGCGTTTTGGCGCAGTAGAACGACAAATTTTGCACTCTACTCACAGTAGAGTTGCCCTTAAACCCCCGCAAAGTGCTTGATATTGCACCGAAAACGTGGTATAATCAACTTATGGACGAACTCAAAGAAATCATTGCCAAAAATTTGGTCGCCTACCGCAAACAGGCGCACTTCACTCAACAGGAGTTGGCGGAAAAAATAAACTATTCCGACAAAGCGGTTAGTAAGTGGGAACGCGGTGAAGGCGTGCCCGACGTGTTGGTGCTCAAACAGCTTGCGGATATTTACGGAATAACGGTCAACGACTTTTTGTCCGAGCACAAACCGATCAAATTGCGCTTCAAAAATTTTTGGGCTAAACGTTGGCTCATCACGTTGTTGAGCGCAGGTTTGGTGTTTCTCGTTGCAACGGTGTTGACGGTCATTTGGTGGATGGTCGTGCCCGAAAAGGGTGGCATTGTCGCCAAGTATGCCTACATCGCGGCGGTGCCCGTGTCGTTGATAGTAGTGCTTGTGTTTGCATGCGTTTGGGGCAAGTTGTGGATGCGTTGCGTGGTGGCTTCGGCGCTTATTTGGACGCTTTGTTTGCTCATTCACCTCACTCTCAACATCGTGCAACCGCAATACGCCTGGATGATTTATCTTATCGGGGCGGTGTTGCAAGTTTTGGTGGTGCTGTGGTTTGTGCTTGCCTATCTTGTCAAGCGCGACAAACCTGTCAAATCTACGTCGAAAGATGAAAGCGAGTGATTTTGGCAACGCGACAATATAAATTTTTTCTGTGACGGCGCAACGCAACAAGCAATGGCGCCACGGGCGAAAGAAAGAGCGACAAATATTTTGCGTCCCCCCCCCAATGAGGCTGTAACGCTAATAACTTGCAAAACAATATCGAAAGCGTTGTCGCGTCGATAACACAGACAATTAAATACGAATAATTATTCAAAAAAACGGTTTGAGATAGTTTTTTCAAACCGTTTTTTGATGTCATTTTGCAAAAACGTTTAACGTGATGTCTCTTTGTTTACGTTGAGGCTTTTGCGTAATGTAAGTAACAAACCTTGGGGTAACGGCGTTTTGTTGCGTATCGCGCCCGTTGCCGAAATCGTTGGTCGTGGTGAACTTTTGTTGACAAATCGACGGCAGAAACGCTCCAAAATTCGTTCAAATCACCGTGCTATCCCAAAAATGAACAATATGCCGTTGCGATTTTTATTTTTGAAAACTGAAAAATTTTTAAATAAAGTATTGACGTTTTTGAACGGGGGGGGGTATAATAAAATCATAACGGACAAGGAGGCATACGTTATATGATGAATGTTAGATGCAAAGAATTGCGCCAACGTGCTCGCGAACACCTCAAAGGTAATTATTGGAAGTCGTTTGGCGCAAGTTTCGTGGGTAGCTTTATCGGTGGACTTGGCATGATATTTACCCTCGGACCTATGGAAGCGGGCGTCAATCGCTACTATGTGAAGCAACAACGCGAGGAAAACCCCGAATTCGGCGAAATTTTCAGCGGTTTCGAACGCTACGGCAGTACCTTGGGCGGATCGATTTTGAGAGCGTTGTACATTTTCCTTTGGAACTTGATCCCCTTCGTCGGGCAAATCATCGGCGGATTGATGAAACCCTTTGCTTACAGTCAAATGTTCTACTTGATGTTGGACAAGGGCTACGGGGCAAACCAATCCATTACCGAAAGCAAAAAAATGATGAACGGTTACAAATGGAAGTTGTTCAAGTTGGACTTTTCCTTTATCGGTTGGATGTTCCTTTGCGTGCTGACTTTCGGCATTGGATTTTTGTTCCTTGCGCCCTACATGGACGCAACCATGGCTGAATTCTATGCGGAGTTGCTCAGTTGCCACGGCGAAGGCACAAGCGTAAGCGACGAATTCGTTGTTATCGAATAACTTGCAATTTTGCGATAAACATCAACAAAACTCGCCTCGTTTGGCGGGTATCCGTAGGGATTTTTAGAAATAGGCGGTTTGGCGGTTAGTCAAACCGTTTATTTATTGTTTTTTTTCAAAGTTTAAGCGATTTTATACTGCGAGAAGAAATTGCTTCCGCGCAGTCGTAAATGATTTTCACTGCTTGCGTCCGTTTGTTGCTATCGCTTTTTTGCTTTTTGTGCACAATGGCTTTTTTAATAAACTCCCGCACGAATTTGTGGCAATACCGAAACGCCTACAATGAAAATTTTTTTAGAACCATGAAAATCTGTGGCGAATTTGCCGAAACGGGGAGGCGGGATAAGAAAATCCCCCAACGCGCGTTCGTCCCTCAACAAACGAGAAACCGTCTTCTGCCCCCCCCACAAGCGGTAGAGGCAAGCAATAAGCCAAAAAGATTTCGCTTTCCGAAAAATTTCCGTAAAATTTCACGACTCCCCATCAAGTCTTTGGGACTTGGTGGGTGCCCCGAAGTTTGCTCTCGTTGCAGATTATTTTACAGGGGATACACTCGCTCCCACCGTTACAAGGTCGGGACATTTTTGTGCTGTCGGTTTCGGTGTAAATGTCATTCGTTCAAATTTTGCAACATAAATTCAACCCCATATATTCATTTTTACGCCAAACGTTCATGCAGAACCCCGAAAACTCGCCACGTAACAAGTGTTTTTTGTTTGACCGCGATGCGTGAGACGTGATATAATGGCGGTAGAGTTTTATCGCTGTATGCAAAAGGAGAACGGCTGTGTTGGAAGTAGTGGGCGCGCTGATTTGGCGCGACGGAAAATTTTTGATTTGTCAACGTCCCGAGGGTAAAAAACGTGCCCTGTTGTGGGAATTCGTCGGCGGAAAACAGGAAGCGGGCGAAACTCCTCAACAAGCATTGCGACGCGAGTGCCGTGAGGAGTTGGCGATAGACGTGTTTGTGGGTAGTGTGTTTTGCGAGGTAACGCACCGTTATCCCGATGTGACGGTGCACTTTGTGCTGTTCAATGCTCAAACGGACGACGAACCGCAGATGTTGGAACACCGCGATATGCGTTGGATAACGCCAAATCAGATCGACGAATTCGAGTTCTGCCCCGCCGACGAGGAAATACTGGACCTTATTCGAAAAAATTTCGGATAGGGCGCAAACAGGGGACGCCCCGTGCGTTCAAATTTCGATTTAATACCGAAGCGTACTTTTTATTTACTGCAAACCCAACATTTTTCACAGAACACACGAAAAAGGCGTTGAAAATACACTCAACGTCTTTTTGATTGCCTACAAGCAGTTTCAACTTTTTTGTGCCTCGTCGCAGGTGTCAACAATATGTCTGTCGGTTGCCCCGCCGACGAGGAAATACTGGACCTTATTCGAAAAAATTTCGGATAGGGCGCAAACAGGGGACGCCCCGTGCGTTCAAATTTCGTTTTAATGCAGAAGTGTAGCTTCTATTTGTTTACTGCAACACCCAGCATTTCTCACAGAAAACATGAAAATGGACTGTCGCATTAAACATTTTTATACAAAACGACATCAAAAACGGCTTGAAAACATTGATTTCAAGTCGCTTTTTTGTATAATTATTCATTTTTTATCGTGGATGCGATCAATGCAACAGCCCATTTTATTTGCTTACAAGCAGTTGCAACTTTTTTGTGTCTCGTCGAAGGAGCAAACAATATGCCTGTCGGCTTTTCCGTTGTCGTTTGGCAAGATCTTCGCTTGCGCCTCTAATGTGTCAGTCCCCGCAAACCTGCCGAACGGACTTTCGCTTGGCATGGAACATAAAACGTAAAATAACATCAAAAAACGGCTTGAAAAATTTAACAAACCGTTTTTTTGTATGGATATGTGAAAATGTCGGGTATAAGAGCAAACAAGATATTGGGAGTTTACTTCTATCTCAAATCGAATATCGAATGAACGGTACGCGCGTTGCGCACGAATATAAAAACTCCCGCGGTTTGTCCCGCTCAGTCGTCATCCTGTATTTTGCCCACCTTGATGAGGTTTGTTCCGCAACGTTTTCCAAGGGGAACTCCTGCCGTGATGACAATGTTGTCGCCCGGTTCGGCAATGCCCAAACGGCGCACTGTTTCCTCTGCGTTGATGAACATATCGTCGGTGTTGTCAAAGGTTTGGCAAATTGTGGGCAACACTCCCCAGCTTGTGGAAAGTTGGTGATATACCCTGTCGTTAGACGCCATTGCTACGACTATTGCTTCGGGGCGGAAACGGCTTACCATTCTTGCCGAAACCCCGCTTTCGGTGTAGACGACGATCGCTTTTGCGTTGATGTCGAACGCCGTGTTGACCGCCGCGTGACTGATTGCGTCAGTGTTGTCCATCAAAGTGAAGGGAGAGGAACGGTACATTGCGTTGTAGTCTACGTTGCGTTCCGCTTCCTCGGCAATGCGAGCCATGGTCGCAATGGTGTTGGGAGGATTTATGCCAACGGCGCTTTCTGCGGACAACATCACGCAACTGCTACCGTCGTAAACGGCGTTTGCCACGTCCACGATCTCCGCACGGGTGGGGCGAAGTTTCGTGACCATGCTCTCCAACATTTCCGTTGCGGTGATGACGAATTTTCCGCGCATGCGACTTTTTGTTATCAACATTTTTTGAATGGCGGGAAGTTTTTCGTAGGGCAATTCCACGCCGAGATCTCCGCGCGCAACCATTATGCCGTCCGATTCTTCTATTATCGCGTCAATGTTGTTCACTCCGCTTTGACTTTCTATTTTGGCAATTATGCACACGTCCTTTGCGCCGTGAGAAAGCAGGTATTCGCGTATCTCGCGCACGCTTTCGGCGTCTTGAACAAAGCTTGCCGCGTACAACTCAGCATTGTTTTTGATACCGAAATCCAAGTCGCACTTGTCCTGTTCGGAAAGGAAAGGCATGTTGATCTTGACATTGGGAACAAACAGCCCTTTGCGGTTGGACAGCGTTCCGCCGTTTTGCGCAACGGCTTTTATTGTTTCTCCGTCTATTTCCGTCACCTTGAAGGCAAGCAGTCCGTCGTTCAGCAAAATTTGACAACCCACATGTATGTCTTTGTACAGATCCTTGTAGGTTATCGATACCTTTGTTTCGTCCCCTTCCTCGTCGGTATTGACAAAACTGAAAGGCATTCCTTCCCGTACCTCGATTTGCCCGTCCTTAAAGGTGCCGATACGAATTTCGGGACCTTTTGTGTCGATCATGATGGGGATGGGCAATCCAAGCGAACGGCGCACCTTTTTGACCGTGTCGATTTTTGCTTGGTGCTCTTCGTATAGCCCGTGACTCATGTTGATGCGGGCTACGTTCATGCCGGCAAGCGCCATTTTCTTTATTTGATCGTAGGTGGAGCTTGCGGGGCCCAAAGTACATATAATTTTCGTTTTTCTCATATATACCTCCAATACAATATGCCACTGTTCTCAGAGTGGACAAATTTTGCATTGTAATTATTATATAATGTTTGTCAAATTTTGTAAATACACTTTTCGGAGTTTTATTTATTTCTTTGCTTTTTTGTTGTCCCGAGTTTATTTGCAATTGACAACCACCGCGTTAAAGTGCGATAATATAATATATGGGATAAGGTCGTGACAGGTTGCATATTGCCGTTGTCCCAAAGGAGCCGTTATGAAACAGAGTTTTTATATTTCTTCGGAAGTGAAAGAGGCTATCGATAACAATCGTCCCGTAGTCGCGTTGGAATCGACGATAATTTCGCACGGCATGCCGTATCCTCAAAATGTCGAAACGGCGCTTGCCGTGGAAAACTATGCGCGTTCCAACGGCTGTGTGCCCGCAACGGTTGCGATAATAGACGGCGTGCTCACGGTCGGTTGCACAAAGGAACAAATCGAGCTTTTGGGAAAACTTGGCACGTCTGTGACCAAAACGTCGCGCAGAGACCTGCCCATTGTGATCGCCGAGGGCAAAAACGGCGCAACTACCGTTGCGGGGACTATGTACGCTTGCAAACTGGCAGGGATAGACATTTTTGCGACGGGCGGTATCGGCGGAGCGCACCGACATTCGGAAATTACGATGGATATCTCTGCCGACTTGGACGAACTTCAACAGACGGACGTGACGGTGGTGTGCGCGGGAGCCAAGTCCATTTTGGATATCGGCTTGACGTTGGAGTGCTTGGAAACGCGAGGAGTTCCCGTTATCGGCTACCGAACGGAAGATATGCCCGCATTTTACACTCAAAAGAGCGGATACAAGGTAGATTACCGTTTGGATACGCCCGAACAGATAGCAAAAGCGATATGGGCGAAGAAACAACTTGGCTTGTCGGGCGGAATGATAGTGGCAAATGCAATTGCGGACGAATACGCGTTGGACGAAGATTTTGTCAACGGCGCTATACAAACCGCGCTTGAACGAGCGGACGAACTGGGTATCAAGGGCAAAAAGATCACTCCCTTTTTGCTGAACGAAGTTCAACTTATGACGGGAGGAGCCAGTTTGAAGGCAAACATACAGCTTGTGATGGGAAATGTGCGTCTTGCGTGCGAGATCGCAAGGGCGCTCTGCAAATTGAGAGGACAGCAATGAAATTCGGCGGATTGCAAAAGCTCACTTTATTGGACTACCCCGGCAAAGTGGCGTGTACGGTATTTACATGCGGATGCAATTTCCGTTGTCCCTTTTGTCACAACGCCTCTTTGGTGGAGAGCAAATCGGATCTGTCGGAGGAGGCGGTGCTCGATTTTCTTGTCAAACGTCGCAATGTGTTGGAAGGCGTGTGTATTACTGGCGGAGAACCGCTGTTGCAGTCGGACACAGAGAACTTTTTGCGCAAAGTGAAGGATTTGGGCTACAAGGTCAAGTTGGACACCAACGGCGCATTTCCCGACAGATTGCAAAACATCGTGCAACGGGGCTTGGTCGATTACGTTGCCATGGACGTGAAAAATTGTCCGAGCATGTATTGTGCAACTGCGGGCAGACAAACGGATGTGCGCGATATCGAGCGGTCGGTGGACTTTCTCAAAAATTGCGGAGCGGACTACGAATTCAGAACGACGGTGACCAAAACTTTTCACAGCGAGCAGTGCGTAGAGGAACTTGCAAGGTGGCTTTGCGATGCAAAAAGGTGGTATCTGCAACAGTTTGTGCACGGTCAGGACTTGATAGACGGCACGGTTGAGGGTTATTCGGACGCCGAATTGCGAAAACTGTGCGAAAGGGTGCAAAAATATTGTCCGACAGCGCAAACGAGAGGAATTTGAAAAAGCGGTGCAAAACGCGCTCAGAGGAAAAACTTTGGTAAAAAGATAAATAGGAACTGTGTTGATTGCATGATCGGCAAAACAAACAAATAAAAAATACGACTTGAAGTTAAAATTTTTCAAGTCGTTTTTTTTGATACTGTTTTGCATAAAAATGTTTAACGCGTCAGCCCTTTGCGCAAAGGCGTTTTGGTTAATTGGGTGATTTTCGATTCGTACAACCGAAACAGCGGTGTGTTGTGGGGGTATTCTTTACGTTTACGCCGTTTCATCAACATTACGAGTTGCAATTTGCATTGAGTCGGTATGTAACTTTTCGTGTTTAGCGGAGTTTCTTTTGCGGTAAACGATCAAACAGATTTGTGTATGCTGTCGCGATCAGTTTCCGCTACCCGTCGGACGTCTTGTTTTGAGCAGTAAGCGCGAAACTTCCGTTATGTCGCCGTTTTGCACGACATATTTGGGCGTAAAACGTGGTTGAGCGTCGCCTGTGTGACTGGTTTTCAACCAAAGGCAATCGATCTTGGCATTGCGCGCGCCGTTCACATCCGTCAAGGCGTCGTTTCCGATGTACACGCATTCCGACCTGTCCAGACCGTATTTTTCCAACATCTGTTTGAAAATTTTCGGATCGGGCTTTGCGCAACCTATATCCGAAGAATACACTATGCCGTTGAAGTATTTTATCAGTCCGAGTTTGGACAGTTCGGGTTTGGTAAAGCAAGCCTGCGCATTGGAAAGAATGTACAACTTTTTCCCTGCACGTTTCAGCTCTTTCAGCGTTTCGATAACTCCGTCAAACACCAACAAACGCTCGGTGCTGAACGCTCTGAACTGTTGCGCAAGGTGCGTGGCAAGGGAAATGCTCGCCTTTTTGTTTTTGTTTTCGAATATATGGCGGAACACCTCCACAACGTCCACCTCGGGGTAGGAATACTTCTTTTTGCCGAGAGTGATCTGCAATTCGCAACTGGAAAAGTACATCGTTCGCAGTTCTTCGGGAGTGTACTCGACTCCGTAAAACTTCAAAGTATCTGCAAGCTTGTGCCAAGTCGCCTCTTCGTATTCGTTTGTGTGTATGTCTATCAGCGTGCCATAGACGTCAAATATAAAATTTTTGTACATTGCAAGTTCTTCCTTGTAGCGGATAATTATATTATAGTATTAGTTTCGCCGTAAATCAAGCGTTTGAAAATAAATTTTGTAAACGTTTTGAGGGCTCTCAAAATGCCAAAATAGAAACATGGGGTGCAAAATATGCGTCAAAATCCCAAATATTCCACGCCCACAAGCAAAATTTCGTTTATTTTTGGGTTGGCTATTTTGTATTTCAGTATCTTGCCCTGACGTTCGCAAGTGACGATGTCCATGTCGCGCAACATTCTCAACTGGTGCGACACGGTGGTCTGGTTCATTTTGAGAATATCGGCAATATCCGTAACGCACAGCGGAGATATGGTAAGCGCCGACAGAAGTTTCACGCGCGACGGATCGGACAGCAACGCAAAAAAACGCGCTATGCGCTTTACGCTGACGTCGTCGGGAAGATAGCAGTCCATGTCGTCCAATACTTTTGCCGTTGCTTTTAGCATTTGCCCGCCTCCTGTCGTACAAACCGCTATGAGCTTGTACGCTTTTTGTGAAAAAATTGTACAATAGGAACATTGAAATATTTTAGCGCATATTGTAGTAAAAAAAGAATGTTTGACAAAACAAAGGGGATTTTCTATGAACATAACCACGAGTTTGCTGTATCTGTTGCTTCTCTATGCCGTTTTGGATAAGGACGGAAAGCTTTCCCTCACAACGGGCTTGATCATCGCCTTTGTGATATTGCTGTTGAACTGCTATTTCGGGAACCGTTGTTGTGACAACAACAATATGACGACCACAACGACGACAACAACTACCAACAACGGTGTTTTCGGCACGATAAACGGATTTTGACGGCAAAATGACCTCGCAAGTTGCGAGGTCGTTTTGCAATTGTGGCGATTTGCCTCAAAATATAGCGTTTGAAACGGTGAATTAAAACCAGGTGCAACGCGTTGCGATCTGTTCGCGTGTAAATCTTGTTTCAACTGCAATTGTGCAATAGACCGATTGGTATTTTCTCTTTCGACGTTGCACTCGGCAGTGTCATTATTTTTGTCAAAAAAGCCTGTTTTGTCAACAGGCATTTTGGGCTATTTCGGCGTGCATACGCCCTTTTTGATATAAAATTTGCAACTGTTGCCCGCAATTTCATTTGACACGTCGGCGGTGGCTGTGAGCAGTATTTGCAGTTCGTCATCGAAGTTGAGCAGTCTTTTTTGTCTGTCGGGATCCAGTTCCGAAAGAACATCGTCCAGTATTAGCACGGGGTATTCTCCGATGATATCTTTGAATATCTTCAACTCGGCAAGTTTAAGCGACAACGCGGTGGTGCGCAACTGACCTTGACTGCCGAATGTGCGCACGTCTATACCGTTCAATTTCAACGACACGTCGTCTCGTTGACAGCCCGCCGAAGTGTAACGCAACCCCAAGTCCTTTTCCAGATTGTTTGCAAGTATTTCCCTGTAATTTTGCGCTATATCTCTGTTGCTTTCCCCCTTTATTTGCGACACGTATTCCAGTTCCAGCAATTCCTTGTTGTCTGTAAGCGTGCCGTGAGTGCTTGTCGCTATGGGTTTGAGTTTTTGACAAAACGCTCTGCGTTTGGCAATGACCTTTGCGCCCTCTTCGGCTATCTGTTCGTCCCAAACAAACACCGTTTCTTTCAACTCGTCCATGCTTTTTGCAAATTTCAGCAGGTTGTTTCGTTGGGCGAGCGCCTTGTTGAAACGGGACAGGCTGTAAAAGTAATTTTTGTCCGTTTGGCAAAGGTCTATGTCGAGAAAACGCCGTCTTTCCGCAGGCGATTGGCTTATTATTTTTATTTCGTCGGGAGAAAAATATATGCAATTGAGATACCCCATCAGCTCTCCCATTCGCGAGATGGGCACGCTGTTTACGGCTATCTGTTTTTTCGAACCGTTTGCAAGGGTAACGCAAATTTCTCCCTCGCCGAAGCGAGAAGTGTAGCGCACGCGCACGAACGCCTTGTCTTTGCCCCAACAAATGAGGTCTTTGTCCCTGTCGGTCCGCGGACTTTTGCCTATGCAACACAAATAGACGCTCTCCACAAGGTTGGTTTTTCCCTGAGCGTTATCACCGTAAAAGATATTCAATTGTTCTCCCAAAGCAACTTTTTGCCTTTCAAGGTTGCGCCAGTTGCTGAGGGAAATTTCCGTAACTCTCAATTTGCACTCCGTTCAGCGTGTACTATATTATTTTATCACAAAATTTACAATTACACAACAGCTTGTGCAATATCGTCAAAACAAACCAAAACGGGCGTTTGTTTTGTTCGACCACCTCCACGCAACAGCCGTATTTGCCGAAATTGAGCGCTTTGCGCGCCTCACAACGCAAATAAGGCAAAAAACATGTCACAATTCTTTTGTAAATTGTGTACAAATTATATTTTTTATGATACAATATATCTAATAAATTTACTATATAAGTAAAGGAGTGAACTATGGCGAAAAACGATACCTATTCGGAAGAGCAAATTCAGGTCCTCGAAGGTCTCGAACCGGTACGCAAACGTCCCGGCATGTACATCGGTTCCACCGACGTCAAGGGACTTCACCACCTGGCGGTAGAGATCGTCGATAACTCTATCGATGAGGCGCTCGCCGGATACTGCAACAACATTTTTGTCACCATTAACAACGACGGAAGCCTCACCGTCGAGGACGACGGGCGCGGTATCCCCTGCGGAATACACAAAAAAGAGGGTATTTCCGCCGTGGAGTTGTGTCTGACCAAGCTTCACGCGGGAGGAAAATTCGGCGGAGGCGGATACAAGATAAGCGGAGGTTTGCACGGCGTGGGTTTGTCCGTCGTCAACGCGCTGTCCGTTTGGCTCAAAGTGGAAGTTAAGCAGGACGGCAAGATACACTATCAGACGTATCACCGCGGAACGCCCGACGACAGGCTCCAAGTGGTGGGCGAAACGGATACCACGGGAACGACGGTAACGTTTATGCCCGACAGCGAGATCTTCGAAACGGTGGAGTGGGAATACGAACGTCTCAAAACGCGTTTGAGAGAGGTCGCCTACCTCAACAAGGGCATAACCATCACTCTGCGCGACGATCGCGAGGGGCGCGAGCGCAACGAGACATTCTGCTACGAAGGCGGACTTGCGGAGTTTGTGGAAAACTACAACCGTTCGCGCGTCACCATTTTCGAGCACCCCTTGTACATCGACAAATCCGTCAAAGAGGGCGAGATAGAGATCGCTATCCAGTTCAACGACGGATACACCGAGATCATCCATGCCTACGCCAACAACATCAACACGGAGGAGGGCGGAGCGCACTTGGACGGCTTCAAGGCCGCGCTTACCAAGGCTATCAACGATTACGGTCACAAGTACAATATCCTCAAAGAGAGCGAAAAGCTTGCGGGCGAGGATGTGCGTGAGGGCTTGGTCGCCGTCATTTCCGTCAAATTGGAGAACCCTCAGTTCGAAGGTCAAACCAAGACAAAACTCGGCAACAGCGAGATGCGTACTGCCGTAAGTCGCGTCGTAGGCGAAGAATTGAGCACTTTTCTCGAAGAAAATCCCAAAGAGGCGCGCGAGTTGGTGCTCAAATCGGTAACGGCTCAACGCGCAAGGGACGCAGCAAGGCGTGCGCGCGAACTGACGCGCAAAGGCGTGTTGGAAAGCGCGTCTTTGCCCGGTAAACTTGCCGACTGCTCCGACAAGGATCCCAAGCACTGTGAGATATACATCGTCGAGGGAGACAGCGCAGGCGGAACAGCCAAGCAGGGGCGCGACCGTCGTTTCCAAGCGATATTGCCCCTTCGCGGAAAGATCCTCAACGTGGAAAAGGCGCGTTTGGCGCGTGCGTTGGAAAACGAGGAGATCAAGTCTATGATAACCGCGTTCGGTTGCGGTATATCCGACGACTTTGACGAAAGCAAGTTGCGTTACGACCGCATCATTTGCATGACCGACGCAGATGTGGACGGAAGTCACATCAGGATATTGCTTATCACCTTCTTCTTCCGTTTCATGCGTCCGCTAATAGAAAAGGGGCATGTGTTCATTGCGCAACCGCCGTTGTACAAAATAACCAAAAACAAACAGGAATACTACGCATTTTCCGACGACGAGCGGGACAGAAAGCTTGCGGAAATAGGTCCCAAGGGCACGGAAGTCAGCCGTTACAAAGGTTTGGGCGAGATGAACGCCGAGCAGTTGTGGACCACCACCATGAACCCCGAAAGTCGCACCATGTTGCAAGTCACAATGGAGGACGCCTACGAGGCGGACGAGATAGTGTCACTGCTTATGGGCGATCAGCCGGAGTTAAGACGCGAGTTTATAGTGGAAAACGCCAAACTCGTAGACGATTTGGACGTATAAGGAGGACACAATGGCAAACAAGCAGATAGATCAACATTTTGATTACGTCGAGGCGCTGAACAAGACCACCGTACGCGTTGTAAAGATGGAAGAGGAAATGAAGAAGTCTTTCATCGCATACGCAATGGCGGTAAACGTTTCCCGTGCCATTCCCGATGTTCGCGACGGTTTGAAGCCCGTTCACAGACGTATTTTGTACGCCATGGGAGAGCTAAACCTGTTCAACGACAAGCCCTACCGCAAATGCGCCCGTATCGTCGGCGACGTGCTCGGTAAATATCACCCTCACGGCGACATCGCCGTTTACGAGGCGTTGGTGCGTCTTGCGCAGGATTTCAGCATACGTTGTCCGTTGGTAGACGGGCAGGGCAATTTCGGCAGTGTAGACGGCGATCCACCGGCCGCACAGCGTTACACCGAGGCGCGTTTGTCCAAGATCGCGGCGGAAATGCTCCGCGAAATAGACAAAAACACCGTCGATTTTTATCCCAACTTCGATAACACTCTTATGCAACCCACCGTGTTGCCCAGTCGGTTTCCCAATTTGTTGGTAAACGGTGCGGACGGAATAGCCGTCGGTATGGCGACAAACATACCCCCTCACAACCTCGGCGAGGTCATCAACGGCGCCATTGCCGTGCTCAAAAACCCCGATATCGCCGTGGAAGAGCTGATGAAGATCATTCCTTCGCCCGATTTTCCCACAGGCGGTATCATAATGGGGCGCGCGGGCATACGCAACGCGTACAAAACGGGCAAGGGCACCATATTGGTGCGTGCCAAGACGGAGATAGAAGATCACAACGGACGTCAGCGCATAATCGTAACGGAACTTCCCTACCAAGTAAACAAAGCCAAACTGGTAGAGACTATCGCGGGAATGGTCAAGGACAAAAGGTTGGAGGGCATTGCGGATATACGCGAGGAAAGCGACCGTCACGGCATGCGGATAGTATTCGACCTCAAACGTGACGCCAACGCGCAAGTTGTGCTCAACATGATGTTCAAGCACACGCAGTTGCAGGTTTCCGACGGCATAATTTTGCTTGCGCTTGCCGACGGAGAGCCGAAGATACTCAACCTCAAAGAAATTTTAAGTTACTACATTGCGCACCAACGCGATGTCGTCACGCGCAGGACCAAGTTCGATCTGGAAAAGGCGGAGGACCGCCACCACATCATACTCGGATTGGTAATTGCCTTGGACAACATCGACCGCGTGGTGGAGATAATCAAGCAAAGTCGAGATCGCCAAGCGGCGGCGCAACAGTTGATGTCGGAGTTCGATCTGTCCGAGCGTCAGACCAACGCCATTTTGGAAATGCGTCTCAGCCGTCTCACCCAGTTGGAAGTGGAAAGTCTGCGCGAAGAGTTGCGCGAACTGGAAGAGCTTATCGCCGACCTCAAAGATATCCTTGCCAAGCCCGAGCGCGTTTCGCAGATCATCGAAACGGAGTTGGGCGAGATACGCGACAAGTACGACGAACCGCGCAAAACGGAAATTTGCACCGACTACTCCGAGATAGACATAGGCGACCTTATCGAAAAGGAGGACGTCGTCATATCCATGACTCACCTCGGCTACGTCAAGCGTTTGCCCGTTGCGGAATATCGCACGCAAAAACGCGGAGGCAAGGGCGTCACGGCGCACAAACCGCGCGAAGAGGACTTTGTCGAGAAGATGTTCATCACCAACACGCACGACGACATTTTGTTCTTTACCAACAAGGGCAAGGTGTATTGTATCAAGGGATACGAAGTTCCCGAAGCGGAGCGTACCGCGCGCGGAAGAGCCATTGTCAACATTTTGCAACTGGATCAGGACGAAAAGGTCACCGCCGTCATTCCCCGCAAAGAGGATAGCAGTGGCAACCTCATCATGGCAACGCGCAACGGCCTCATCAAAAAGACCGCGCTCGAAGAGTTCGAATCCATTCGCAAAACGGGCAAGATAGCCATAACCCTGTTGGAGGGCGACGAACTTATCGGCGTAGACATGACAACGGGCGAGGACGAAGTGCTCATGGCAAGCCACGAAGGCAAGTGTATTCGCTTTGCCGAAAAGGACGTTCGCACAATGGGGCGCGAAGCGCAGGGCGTGCGTTCGATGAACTTGGAAAAGGGCGACTACGTTGTGGACATGGCAATTGCGCGTGAGGGCGTAGAAGTGCTCACGATATCCGAAAACGGCTTTGGCAAGCGTAGCGACCTGGACGATTACCGTTTGCAATCTCGCGCGGGCAAAGGCATCAAGGCGGGCGTATTCAACGAAAAGACGGGCAAACTTGTCAACCTCAAATTGATAGATCCCCAAAACGACGTCATGCTCATTGCGGATAACGGCATAGTTATACGCATACGCGCCAACGACATCAGCAAGATAGGGCGCGACACAATGGGCGTGCGCGTCATGAAGTTCAAAGGCGACGCTCATGTGGTGTGCGTGTCCGAAAGTCCCGTTTCGGAGGACGCGGACGGCGAAGAAGGCGACGGCGACGGCACGGCGGAAGGATAACAGATGTTGAACGATTACAAGCAAATAATAGCGTCCAAAATTTCCGTACCGCTTCCACAGTCGGAAGTGGAGGACATGATCGTGGCGGTCTCCGATGACAGCTTGGGCGATTTTGCCTTTCCCTGTTTCAAATTGGCGCGACTTATGCACATGTCGCCCGTTGCCATTGCCGAAAAGTTGGCAAACGAGGTGCAAACGGACGAGCACATTGTCAAGGTGCAGGCTGTCAACGGATATCTCAACTTTTTTGTAAACCGCGTCGAGTTGATGTGGGACGTCATATCCGACGTGTTTGCGTCTCGCGGATCGTACGGAAACAGCGACATGGGGGCGGGAAAAACGATATGTATCGATTACAGTTCCGTCAACATATGCAAATCTTTTCACATAGGGCACCTTTCCACCACGGCAATAGGAAGCGCGCTTTACAAAATATACACTGCGTTGGGCTACAACGTTGTCGGGATAAACCACTTGGGCGACTACGGCACGCAATTCGGCAAAATGATAACCGCTTTCAAGTTGTGGGGCGATCGCGAACTCGCCGAGCGAGAGGGCGTCAAGGAACTTCAACGTTTGTACGTCAAGTTTCATCAGGAGGAGCCGAACCACCCCGAACTTACCGAGCAGGCGCGCGCCTGGTTTGTCAAGATAGAGCGTGGCGATCCCGAAGCGCAGGAACTTTTTGAGTTTTTCAAGCGCGTCACGCTTGCCGAAGTTATGCAGATATACGCGCGTCTCAACGTCAAATTCGACAGTTGGAACGGCGAAAGTTTTTTCAACGACAAAATGGACGCTCCGCTCGCTCTGTTGCGCAAAAAGGGGCTTATTGTCGAAAGTCAGGGGGCGCAAGTGGTCGATCTTCAACCGTACGGCATGCCCCCGTGCCTGCTTGTCAAGTCGGACGGTAGCAGTCTCTACGCCACGCGCGATATCGCCGCCGCCATTTGGCGCAAAAACGAGTACAACTTTGATAAGTGCCTGTACGTTGTGGCATATCAGCAAAATTTGCACTTCAAGCAGTTTTTCAAAGTGTTGGAATTGGCAGGGTTCGATTGGGCAAAAGATTTGGTGCACGTTGCGTTTGGCATGGTAAGTTTGGAGGACGGATCCATGTCTACGCGCAAAGGCAACGTTGTTTTGCTCAAAGACGTAATAGACAAAGCCGTCAGCAAGGCGCGCGAGATAATCTCTGCCAAAAACCCCGACTTGAAGGATAAGGACGAAGTTGCCGAGCAGGTGGGCGTGGGCGCGGTGCTGTTTTCCGCTCTCGAAAACAGCCGTATCAAAGATATCGTGTTCAGTTACGATCGCGTTTTGAACTTTGACGGAGAAACATCCCCCTACATTCAGTACACATGCGCGCGGTGCAACTCCATATTGGACAAAGCGGGCGATTACAAGTCGAGTGCGGTCAGCGGAGACTACCGTGCCTTGGATAACCCCGAAACGTTGCGCCTTGTCAAACTTATCGGCGCGTTTCCGCAGGCGGTCAAGGACGCCGCGTCCAAGTACGAGCCGAGCATAATATCGGCGCTTTTGATAGACATCGCCCAGGCGTTCAACCGTTTTTACATTGCGCACCGCGTAATTTCCGACAACATTGCCGAGCAAAACGCGCGTTTGCAGGTAGTGGAGGCGACTGCCACGGTGTTGAAGCGCGGTTTAGAATTGCTGGGCATAGAAGCACCATACAAGATGTAAGTGTCGCTCGTATATCCCCTGTAAAAAGGCTTCACGGCGGGCTACGCGCTTTGTAATTTGATTTAGAAACATATAATGCTCGCATATCCACTGCAAAAATGGCTTCACGGCGGACTACGTCCTTGTTGCAGATTATTTTGCAGTAGACATGCGAGCCTTTTGTATTACAAAGTCATTTTTTAATTTATTGATTACGCGCTATGCCCTTGTTGCAGATTATTTTACAGGGGATACACTCGCTCTATCTATTACAAGGGCCCCGACCGCCCACCCCTATTCGCGGGTACATATTTTTTTTGCTACAATGGCATTGGTTTAGATACAGACATTTTGGGACTACTGGTTTCGGAAAAGTGGCGCCCTCGTTGCAGATTATGGTGTCGCTCGTATATCCCCATCAAAACGGCTTCGCGCGTCGCAAATCGCCTTTGACATCATCGCCCACACGAACAGTGCGGCGGTATTGCTGTCGGGCGGTGGTGCGCGTCAAAATTCAATTGCGCGGTGCAAATGGTCAAAATATCAGTTGACACAAAAAAAATTTGTTATATAATATAAAATGAAAATATCGACAGCAAATTGTCAACTATTTACAAGGAGACAGCATGAACATAATCGACATAATTTTTTTGGTACTACTGGCAGGCTCTGTTGTGCTGGGCGTATTCAAAGGCGTTGTTAAGCAAGCGCTCACAATTGTGGGCATAATAGTGGTGGCAACGCTCACGGCAACGGTGGCGCCCTATGTGCAGGGGTGGTTTACCAACGTTATCGAAAACGAAAACACGCGCAACGTCATTGCAATGGTCGTGGCGGCGGTGTTGCTCGCCGTGGTCTACGGCATACTTGCCGTGCTTGTTCGCAAGTTACTCACGCGGTTTACCATTCTCAAAATTTTGGACAAATTGTTGGGCGGACTGCTCGGCTTGGTGACCGTTTACCTTGTGTTTGCGGTGATATTTGCCCTGTTTTTGGATACGGGCGAGGACTTTATGCCGTTGCTCAAAGGTTTGGTCGGCGACAAGTTTGCCGAAAGTTGGGTAGGTCAGCACATCTATGCAAACAACTTCTTTGGCAAATGGATAATCGTTGACATTGCCGAAAAGATCCTTCAAGGCATTCAACCTCAATCGTGATTTGCCTTAAACAACCAAATTTATCGCTATTTGCCTCTCTTGCGCGTTGCAACAAGAGAGGTTTTTTTTGTGCTTGTTTGTGTTTCTGCCCATATTTTTGCTCTCGAAAGGGCAAAGCGCACAAGCGCAAAAGGGCTATTGCAAAGCAACAAAATCGGGGCAAAATGAGGACATGGGGTAGGTTTTTTTGATTTGCAATTGTCGTTTGGACGACATGCGGTGGAAAAAAACAGCCTTTTGTTACCAAGCGGACAGGTCGGGCGCCGATCTGCACGCCTTTTGCAAAACTTGTGCTCCCGCGTGGCTTTTGCCCTCACAAGGCGCACGACAAAGCACCTTTAGTGAATATATGTAATATATTACATTGCTCAAACCTTATAAAACGGACGTTTTGGGGCGTCGTCGGCGCGACGTCTTTTGGCGTGAAACTTAAAACAAAGCGTAAAATAACGTGAAAACACAGTGTTCAATCACCCACTGCAAAGTAACGGGCAAATCGGCGTTTCAATGCTACGGTTCTGCGCCAAATGACGGGTTGGGGCGCTTTTGGCGAATATATATAATATACTACAATGTCCCAAACCATATAAAAAACGGTTTTTTTCGACGTTGTTGCGCCAAGGATTCGACAAGGAGACTTAAAACAAAGCGTAAAATAACGTGAAAACACAGCGTGCAGTCACCCACTGCAAAGTAACGGGCAAAACGGGGGCAAAACAGGTGGCGCAGGGCGGTCGCGACCTCTCGTTTTTGCTCAAACGGGGTAGGTTTTGCAACGGGGGGGGGCAAGCGGGGGAAGCCTTGTTTCGCATTGCCCGAGTCGTTGCTCCGCGCTGTGGAAAACAAGGCGGGGCAAAAATGAACAAAATCGTTTTTGCGGACATGTGGGTGGAAAACTCGCTTGTGACAGCTAAAATTAGGTATAAAATGACTATTTTTTCAAAAAAATACCCCCATTTGCCAAAAAATTTTCAAAAAACACTTGACATGTCGAACGGGGGGGGGTATATTATGTTAGTATAATGTCGAAATATATCTTTTTGCATATTTTACGCGCGAGCGCGCATCGTGCGCGAAGCGTGTGCGAAGGCGACATTGTACAACTCTGCGTACGCAAACGCTTTTTCCAAAATCGTAATCGCGCTTTTGCGTAATGCAACAAATTCTTGTTTTTTGGGAGAACTGAAAATGAGAGAAACAAACAAAAAGAAAAACACACGTTCGTATCAACGTAATGTGCAAACAAATAAGCGTGGGGGTGCGGCAGCGATAACTCCGCAGAGGCGCAAACAACTTGTCACTTTTGCTGCGCTGACGATGGTCGTGGCATTACTTTTGGCAAGCCTTATCGGAGCTATGACTTCCGTCGTGAGCCCCGATTTCGCTTTGGCTGCCACTAATTCGCCCTATGCGGAAACGGCTCACGTTGGTGAGGGCATTGGTGAAGAAAACGGTGAACAATACAAGTATAGTGGCGTCAACTCCATGGTTGGCACGCTCATCAGTTGGAAAAATTATACCTCGCACACCGAGTCGTTGGGAAATTGGTTTATAGACGATACAGGCTTTATCGTTTGGGGATCAAGCGGCGGTTCTCGTAACCCAACACTCACATATGCAGTACCTCAAAACAACTCTTTGTCCAGTATCAAGTTAATCAAAGCAAACAATGGTGCAAACGGGCTCAGTGCGTCATCAACAATCAAGCCCGCAAAAGCAGGCTCCGAAAACGTCACTTTGTCTAATTGGCATAGTCAAGACAATGAGTTGGGTGCATATTTCACAATCGGACACGCAGGTGCGTCTCCTTCGGAAATGGCTGCCGACTGGAATCGCGCTATACTTGCAGCTTCGCACTATTCTAAAAGCGGATTGCTTCAAAATGAAGAATTCGGTTCACTCAATCCGGCAACTGCGGAGCAAGACAACAAAAACCTCTGGACAGATACTTGGTCTGACAATTTTGCTGTTAACGATCAACTTAAAGGGTTTGGTGCTCAACAAAACGCCACAATTGCCAATAATACGTATGTTTATATCAAATTGATGGAGGACTGGGTTGCTCCTATTGTCAACGATGCCCAAACACGGTATGTTGAAGAGGCGGCAACGGCGGGTGCGTTTAATTTCGGATCAAACGACAAAGCAAATTCGGTTCAAAAACCTGGTACTAAATACGACTTCCCCGAAAACGAAGGTGCAAGTTCAACAAGTGGCCCGAGATTCTCGTTGGGCACGAGTTTTTCCGGTAAAAACTCCATTTCGAATATTAACCATGGATCAATGACATACAATCAATTTACGATTGGTTTGTCAGAAGAGCCGTTTTCTTTTGGTCGACTTTCAATTCCTGATAACTGTTATGTAATTCTTGACCTTAATGGTCACACATTGGATAGAAATCTTGATAGCTTTGATCTTGCTGAGAATCAAGATATTCACCTCAATGTTATATGTCCGTCAATATTTCTCGTTGGCAACGCTGCTCGTCTCGAGGTATTCGATAGTTCTGCAACTAAAGACAACCCTGCGGGCGAAGGAAAAATTACCGGCGGAGTAGGCATAAATGGTGACGGCATTATTGAAGGATGTCCTCCCGACTATGTTACGAGAGCGGGCAAACCCGCATATGACGTTAACGCTTGGGGCAATAGTCTAAAGGGCGGTGGTATAAAACTTGCACCGCGCGCCGAATTTACGTTGCACTCGGGTACAATATGCGGTAACTCTGCAATCTACGGTGGCGCAATTTACGGCACGGGAAATAACTATATTTATATTTACGATGGTGTCATGACCGGTAACACAGCGGCCAAAGGAGGAGCCACCTATCTTTCGCAAGCAAGTTACATGGTTCTTAATATGTTTGGTGGCTCAATTTCGGGTAATGGTACTGATTGGACCAGATTCTCACACTATATTCATGTTTTTGAGAAAAACCAAGTGACCGATTTCGGCATAGCCGTTCCGTCCGAGTGGCAACAAGCAGGTGCTGGTAATGGTCAACGCCTTTTTGAATTAAACAAACAAGCGTTCATCAATGTAATTGCATATGCCAGAGGCACTTCCGGCAAGACGGGACACAATGTAAAAAGTGGAGAAGTAAACTCAGAAGGTGGTGGCGTCTGCGTATTTGAAAATGCATTTTTCAACATGTATGGCGGTTCTATATTCGGTAACTATAGTTTGGAATATGCCGGAGGTGTTAATGTAAACAAAAACAGCTTTTTCAAACTTTACGGCGGTGAAATCACAAATAACGTTGTTACGGGCGAAGAAAGACTGATTACTGGCGCACAGATTGTAGAACCGGGAGCGAAAGAGCCATCAACACCCACTGCCAATGTTGGCGGCGGTGGCGTAAATATGTTTCAGGATAGCGCAGGAATTTACCTAAACGGTCCCGGCAAAATAACGGATAACTACACGTGCAACAACAAATTTGACCGTTCGGTTCCTTTTACTGTTGAATCAATTGCGGAGTATATTTCCACAAATAAGGAAATTCTGGCAGATTCCAACCTCTATTTGTCACTTACTACTCAATCACACGATCAAACCCCATTTAGCGCGTCGCAGCACCTTTACCCCGAAATCAAGGTACAAGGACCTTTGTACAAAAACGCGCAATGCGTTGCGCAAATTTCCATTACTCCTGCGGCCGGTATTGAAGCCGGCGGCTACATCATGCGTCAGTTTTATCCGTTTGGTTGGCAAGACAATCCCAACGAGCAGGTAAAGGGAAATGACGGCACAACAAACGGTCCGCGTCCGTTAATAAGCAATGGCGTGGACGAATCTTCTCACGCCAAAAACCAATTCGGCGAAGACAACACAACGGCATTTAACCTACGTAAGTACCTCACAACGGGCGCGACGTCCGGTTATGTTGATGGTTTCTTGTTTACCGACGGCGGAACTTCAATTGTTGCCGGTACCGGCAGTGACGAAGGTTGGTACATGGCTCTCGGTACAAAGCAACAGAGCAACCTGCCCGCCGAATGGCAGTACTACGACAGCACAATAGATTTGAGCACAAACTCGCCCAAAGGTTGGACTAAAGCGGAAACAAGCGCAGGAACAGGTACCGGGTTTACGCTTGTCTACAACGGAAAGGACAGAAAGTACGATATTCGTGTTTTAATTGACCGTGATCAACTCACCCAAGACTCGAGTGGCGGCTTGAGCGGTAAATATTATCTTTATTACGACTATTATACAATAATAGATCCGATTACGGGAAAAGAAACAGTCGATGGATCCAATCAGGTAATAAAGTACTACTACTACGAAAACAAAGATGCGGTTAGTCGTGGAGATTACACCAATATCCTTCATATTACTTCGGGCTACGACAGCGATTATAATGAGATAGAACACAAGAACGTAATTTACGCATCCGAACGGTACGACCGTCTTGGCTATCGCTTTACAATAAGGGACGATATCAAAAAATTGGTCGGCGGCAGTGGTGTGGCAACGCCATTCAATGAAACAGATAAGTCCATTGCCAACCCCAACTACGCAACGATGAAGCTTGACCGCGCAACTTTGATGATTTCACAGTTGCAACTTGCGGCTATTGAGCGTTTTTACGACGGAACAGATGATTTTTACATTCCGACAGATACCATCCGTGAAGGCGTCCTTACAGGTAAAGCTCCCGATGACCAAGAAAACCTCGTTTTGAGATTTTCTGCGGAGAAAAACGGGTATGTGGCCGGTCAACTGAAAAGCCCCGATGTCGGTATCAACTCTGTTTCGCTCGGCATTATCATTGACGAAATCGGACGCCAAGAGAATCACGAAGACCACGACGGCAACACCTTCCCCGACAAGTGCTTGCTTGCCAACTACATGTTGTACGACCTTAACACGGGCACTATGTATCCGGCAGAAGACAGAGGGGAAATGTCCGTAACGTTGCAAGTTACCGTTACGCCCAAGCCGATAACTATCAAGTTTGATCCTCAAACGGTAGAATACGGTAGCGTCCCCGTATTTGGCGACGAGTGGAGCACTGTGGCAGGACAGCCGAGCGTATCTAATGCCTACAAAGATAATATCAACGATTTGTTTAACCCCGCGGAGCAAAAGTACCCCGAGGATGAGGGGTTTGACCCGAACGCTTTGGGCACAGATGGCAAATTTGCCGCTGTCGATATCACGGCGCACACACACAACCCCGAAAATAAAGCATTGACGGTGTACGAGATACTCGGATGGAACTTTACGTCCTTGTTTGCGGAAAACTCCAGCATTGGTTCTTACGCTTACAACTTCTTGTATAGCAACAACAACTATGCGGTAACATATAGTTTCAACGGAACACTAACATCGGCTATTCCTTCGGGAACCACAGTAAACGGCGTTATCTTGAACGACCTGTTCACCGTAACTCCGCGCAACATACAGTTGACGGTGCCGAACCAAACGTCGATCTACGGCGAGGCGCTTGCCGAATTGCAAATAACAGAGTACAAGCATTTGTCCGCAAAGGGCAGTGATTGGACGGAAGATGAGGAGACTGCTGTGATCAGTGGCGACAGCCTCAACACCAACTTGCGCATTGTTGCCACAAACGACGATTACAACACGGGCAACCCCAACGGCGCGTTGATGGTGAACACGTATGCTATTGCCCTCACGGCTGACGGCGTAAATCTCAACCCCAACTACAATGTGGTGCAGATAAAGGACGCCGAAGGCAAAATCAAGCCGATGGAAGACCGATTTAACGTCGCCACCTACACGGTTACGGTGCGCAAAATCACCATTTCACCTGTCAACTTAACGCAGGTGTACGGCGACAGTCCTGCCTCTTGGAACTACAAGGTAACCGCGACAGACGTGGCCGGCAACAACATCACGGGAGATGTGATCCTCAACGCCGACAAAGACAAACTGATAAAGTTTACGACCAACGGCGCGTCAACGGATACTATCAGTTACAGTCGTGCCGATAGCACCAACAACAACGCCGGTAGTTATCAAATTACGCTTACATACTATCCTGAGAGAACCGGCACGGCTACAAACGGCAAAACGCAGATGAGTAGCAACTACGAAGTGCAGGTCGTCAATGACGACGATGGCGACGACTCACACTGTACGGAGCGCCAAATGGTCGGCGTTTATAAAATTGATAAACGTATTGTAAACATCAATATAGTAAGTTCTCAATCGAGCGTATATGGAGAGAATTTCAATCTCCAATCGACCAACACTTATTGGCAAGCCATCACCACCACAAATGGCGACAGAAGTAAAGGAATAATTATATCCGGAGACGAAGGTATATTTAATGACGGTATAACCATTTCCTTTGCGGAAGAGGGTTGGGGCAACACAGCCTCCACTCAGTTGCTTGCGGGCAACAAGTATCTGCCCGTCGGTCAATACGCCATCAAAGGCACAGCAAGCGCGGATATAAACAAAAACTACGAAGTGGTGTTCACTGGAGAGTGGAACTCCTCTATGAACGCAACATATCCGCACGAAGAGGGCAACAACATCTATGCCTACTATTCTATTACAAAGCGCCCGATAATCATTGCCCCGTCCACTTTGAGCAGTGAATACGGCGACGATCTGGTGGACTACACCAAGATCGTTTTGGACGGCTTTGTTCCCCAAACATATAAGAGTGTTCCCATCTGGACGGCAAGTTGCACGTTTGACTCCGTCGTTAGGGATGGCATGGATGAGATCAAGATCAAACCTGACGCTTTCAAGCTGATGAAAGACGGCAGTCACTCGCTTACATCTACGGATAACGTAAGCTCGGCTTACATCATCCAAATGAGCGCCTACGCATCTTTGGTTGAAGATAACCCCAACTACAACATTTCGTTTACCAACGGGCAGTACAGCATCACTGCACGTCAGGTCAAGTTGAGTTCGCAAAACGGCCACACGATTTACGGTTTGCAAAAAGGCGACGAGGTTGTTGGCTTTACAGCAAAACGCCTTAGAACAACAGATATATTTGGTGAAGAATTAACCAAAACCGCCCCGTTTGTGAGCGCGGAAGGTACGCGTTTCAGTGGCACCATATCCAAAGATAGTAGTGGCAGTGTTACCGTCACGATTGAAGACGGCGTTACCGTTGTTGTTACCATTGTGGGTTACACGGGCAACCGCACTAACCAATATCTCAATGCAGGCACGTACACCGTCATCTACAACTACTCGGGTAGCTCCAACTACAACGTTACTACCGAGGGTAATGGCAACTACACGGTACTCAAACGCGCAATAACGATAGAGTTGAAAGCCCAAACTGCTTCCTACACGGGTAGCGAACCGCTGGTAAATCAAACCAAATGGAGCGCGATCGCTTTCGATACTGAATATTCGGAATACGCCTCTTACGCTGAACTTGTGTCTGAATTGAAAGAACAATCAGACTTCATTCTTGCAAGCGACAACGTTTCGTTTGCCACCAAACTGACAATTTCGAAGGTCAGTGGCGAAAATGCGGGAGAATACGATCTTGCCGCAAATTGCACCGACAACAACTATAACATCAAGTGGGTAAAAGCCAAGTTTACCATTACCGCTATCACGTTGAAGGCTTATTTTGCCGGATACGAATCATTAACAGGCGAACCGTCGTGGCCGAGTTTTGTTTACGACAGAAACTCTCACGAA
Source organism: uncultured Clostridia bacterium (assembly GCA_947624235.1). Classification (GTDB taxonomy): domain Bacteria; phylum Bacillota; class Clostridia; order Christensenellales; family CAG-314; genus Fimimonas. The sequence continues at coordinate 36,387 of CANQJK010000007.1, forward strand.
CTGTCCGTCGTTTTGGCATACATTTCGGGCAGTGGCGTTTTGCCGTCACTGGGTGATAAAAACGGTTACACGGTCAGCAATGAATATACCCCCGTAAAAGCGGGAATTGACAGTCACGCATCATTTACAAACGCAGGTCAATACACCGTCACAGTCGATCTTGTAGGCGACGCAAAAACCAACTACAACTTTGGCGAGGGAACGACGCAAGTAGTGCTTCAATTTACAATAAAGCGTTCCGTGCAAAAAATTCTCGGTATTGATGACGTCACATTCAATCGTAGCGTTCAGCTACCCATCATCACATTTAATAGCGACAATGGTGGCGCCACTCTTGTCGAAAACGAGTGGGGCGTGTACTACGTTGCAACAAATGCGTTCCAAACGTTCGATATGCCGAGCGCAACGACAACGTTCTTTGGCGTACCCAGCTATGCGGATGTCTACACCGCGTATGTGATGTTGCTTGGCAACGCTCAAAACAACTTTGAAATAAAGTACGCAAACGAGTCGGATAGAACGCTTTCGGGTGACAAAGAGGTAAAGGACACCGCGAGCAACTCTGTTGACGTGATAACGCACATCGACAGTGCAGACGATTCCTCGCCCACAACAAAAATTCTGACAGGCGACGAACTCACCTTTGGCGCGGGTTGTTTGTGGCAAGGAACATACACCATCAACAGATTGAAGATAAGCGTTCGCCAAGTTACCAATACGGTGGTGTACGACTACGCGCCCAATCAAGGTAGCGACGTCGACACAACAGCCAACAACGGCAGACACCTCAACACCGCGTTGGAAATTGACTTCTTCAACGTGGGTGGCGCCGAGGCGGAAGTAGATGACGTTCCGTATCAAATTTACATCCTCAATGACGATGGCTCCATATACGCCGTGTTCCACTACACGTTGCACACGTGGGAGGGCAACTATGCCCACCTTGGACCGTGCACCGCCGAAAACCACAGTTTGTCAGGAAATCACAAACACATGCACTTCACCTACGAAGCAAGCGGTATCATCAAATGGGGCTGGGACAACAAAAACGTTGTGGCAGTGGGCGGCAAAACCGTTGGAGCTTGCATACAAGAACTGCGCGACGCATTTACAAACGTAGGAAAGCACTCTTTGGTGCTTGTGCTGGATAACGCCAACTACATCATCGACGGCACGGACAATGCCTTTACCGAAAATGTTACACAGCCCGATTGGTACACAGGCTCCGAAAAAATAAGCCAAAACTTCACTTTCGAAATAACCAAGGCAACCATCAATCCCTTCTTGTTTGACAGCGCCGATGGCAAAAAGGCGCCTCTCAGTGGCGACAACTTGCAATTTACTTACGACGGAAAGTCGCACAAGCTGTGGGTGTGGTTTACCAACAACGACAACAACACGTCCGTTTTGCCCGATAGCGAAACGCCCGTAAGCGACAAGGGCGGTCTTACTGCCACCAACTACTATGCTCAATTTGAGTACTCCGGTTGGAGTGGCAGTGCTACAACAAGCGATGAAGTTAAAACAAAATCCGACGATTACAAGAACGTCGGCACCTACACGGTGAACATCGCCCTCAAAGAGGACGGCAACTTCCAATTTGTCGGCGGAGCAACCTCTATGACGTTGACCTACAACATCAACGCCAAAGAGTTGGTGTTGACAGACAAACAACTCACATTTGAGTTTTATGCCGACTCTACGGGCAGTGACAAGAATGTCACGCTTGACCGCGAAAACGCAAGTATCATAGGTGTTTACAGATACATTGCGTCCAACTGGGAGCCTATCGAAAACGTATTGTACGGTGGCAAGGCGCTCACAAGAGTTGCAGACCTCAAAGGCGACTACTCATTGGCATACAGGGACAACCTCAACGCCTCCGACGAAAAAACCACGGCAACCGTGACCATCACATTTGCCAACAACTACAATGGCGCGGTAACGCTTAAATTTACCATTTCGCCCAAGTCTCTCGGTACGGCTAAATATAACGACGAAACGATCGACGGCAACGACGAACAAATTTCCGAAAGCCAGTTGACAGAGGCGAGCAAGAGTTTCGTCTACACGGGCATTCCTTTGTCCTATGCGACGAGCTTCAACTATACGCCGAGTGAAGATCGCGTTGTTGCTATGCGTCAGGGTAGCGACTACGACATAGAAGTGTATTTCAAGGGCGCTGATGGCAGTTGGAGTGATGTCAAAGACGTTACTAATGCGGGTACATATCGCCTTGTTGCAACAGGTAGAGTCAACTATGTTGATACCTACGTTGTGGAGTTCACCGTGGGCAAAGCCACCGTTGAACTGGTAACGCCTGCCCACAAGACCTTTAACCGCGAGGAACAAAATGCGGATATCGCATTTACCAACGTTAACGACGGTAACAGCGTCGTTCCGTCGAAAGAGAAAAAAGAGTATGACGCACCTGTTTACTCGATCGTTGAGGGCACCAACGCCAAGTTGGGTAGTGCAAAGCTCCCGTTCAACGCAGGTACATACAATGTCTCTGTGACGCTCACCTCGTCCAACTTCCAGTTTGAGGGTGGTAGCAACACGGGCACGGTACAATTTGTCATCGATCCGTTGGAAGTATATGCAGGACAAGTGTTGACAGACGCCTACTACGACGGCACCTCTCATTTCTGGGGCGACCTTGTAGGCGCACCGACGTCGAGATACGGCGGTAACGGCGCTTGGACATTCAACTTCCGTTCGCTCACAGGCACCGATGTTTCGGGCATGGGCTACACAATAACCTTCGATAAGGTTGTCGTCACGTTAGGTGGCTATGCAGACGGCGCATTGCTTGACGACAGCTTCACGTTGGACGGCAAAGAGAGCGATTGGGACGCAGTCAAAGCGCTCCGTCTGTTTACTAACGTCAACTGGGCCGAAGGCGTCAAACCCTACAAATTCACATTGGGTATTGCCGACGGCAACTACAAACTTGCCGACTCTCAACCGACCGAATTCGAATTTACCGTCGTTCCGTCGGTCATAGTCGTTGACAGTATTCCGAGCGAAACCTACAACGCACTTCCTCACACGCCCAAAGTGACCTTCTCACTGCTCAACACAAGCACTTTGACGCATGAACAAGTCAACGATGAGTTGGAAGGGCAGTTCACGCTCAAATACAGGGTAGGCACTAGTGACGCATTCGGCGACAATGCTCCCGTGGACGTTAACAGATATCAGGTAGAAGTAACCGTCAACAACCACAACTACGCATTTGACCGTAGCGGTGCGTCCGTCAACGCGCAAAACTTCTTCGATATCAACCCGTTGAATATCGACAGTGAAGATATCGACAAGCTTGTGTTCACTTTGCAAGACAAGGTGTACACAGGTACCGCCGTCGAATCGAAGATAATCAAAGTTAAAGTTACCATTGGCGAAAAGACCATTACCTTCAAACAGGGCGCAACCGACGAAAACGAAGTTGAGTTGAACGAGAACCTGTTTAAGATAACAGGTTACAACAACAATACTCACGCAGGCGAAGCCAACGCAACCATACAGGCGGGTGGCAACTTTACGGGCAGTATAACGGTGAAAAACGCATTTACAATTGCACCGCGTAACATTATCGTCCGTATCGAGAACCGCACGTCCGTTTATGGAGAAAACCTCACTCTGAGCGATGTTGAGACCGTCGGCTGGTCGCTCGTCGATCCGTCGCAATATGCCACTTACAAAGATAAGTGCCCCGATTTCGTTTGGAACTGGGAGGAAGATTGGAGCGACGTATCTGGCAATCGCAAAAACTATATCGTTTACAGAACAGATAGCCTTGGTATTTCTCTCGATATCAATGGCGGTAAATACAACGCGAAAAAGGACGGCAAGTTGCTCGTCGGTACTTATTCGATAACCGACCACAGCATTTCGCTTGCTTCGACATCCGACTACAACATCACCTTTGTGGGCGATTGGGCAGGAGAGGACGACTACAACGGCAAAGCGGGTACCTACACCGTAACACAGCGCGAGATCGTTCTTACTATCGGCGACAAGTCGTTTGAATACGGCGACTACGATAAAGACGCTATAACAAATGGCAAGATGCTCGACTTGAACGAATTGCTCACGGACAGCTACAACAACCTTGGTTATACAGGTGTTGCAATTCTCTCCACCGACAAGGATACATTGTTCAAAGGCATCACCCTTTCCATTGTTCACAACGACAATTGGAGCAAGGGCACAAAACCGTGGCTCAATGCAGGTAGCTATGCTATCATTGCCAAATTCGATAATTCCGAAACATCAGCCACTTGCTACATCGACGGCAAAGCGGGCGAAAGCTACCGTGTGGGCGATCAATACAAGATAACGCTTGCAGGTAACTTTGACGGCACAGGCAATTACGGTTCGGACAGCGGTTTCGATATCGACGCCGACACCCCGTACAGCGGACACGCAGGTGTCTTTACGGTGACGTCGCGCCAGATCACTATCACGGTAAATCACATTCAGCACGAGTACAACGGCGAAGAACCTACCACGGACGAAATGACGTGGCAGTTGAAAGCGGGCAGTAACCTTGCCGAGGGCGACGAGAAATCCATTCTCGGCGTCAAATTGTCAAAAGCCTCGGGCGTGAACGTTGGTTTCTACTCCGTCACAGGCGCTTATACGACAACCGGTAGCTACATCGTCACCTTTGAGGAATACGAAAACGCCGTGGAGATCACCAAACGTCAAATAATCGTGACGTTGAACAAGCAAACTTCCGTCTACGGCGAAGTAGAGGCTGTCGGTAACGTTGAGGGCGACAACTGGACTGCAAAATTAAGTCCCGATAGTAGCTACAAGGATGGCGACGCTATCGTCACGCCGTCAGGAACGAAGACACGCGACGATCTTCAAATCAAAATCACAAAAGAACTGGGAGCGAATGTCGGCTTCTACGACCTTGAACCCTCCTATACCAACAACAACTACGCAGTGACCTTTGAGGGAACGGCGAAAAACTACGAGATCATAAAGCGTCACATCATCATCAAAATTAGCGACAAACAGTCCTACTACGGCGTAGCGCTCGACATCAGCGACGTGATCGACCACGTTTGGAGCGTGGTGGAGGACGAGTCCGCCTATACAAGCGAAACGTTGGAGAAGAACTGGACGGGAACAGCTCACTACAACAAAGAGAACCTCGGCGTAAAACTCAAAATCGCTTCGGCGGATTACACGGACGCAAACAGCGTGCTCAAAGTTAAGGCTGGCGGTTACGCAATTATTGTGGACGGTAGCGAGCTTAACCCCAACTACGAGTTCTACTTCAAGGGCGCGTGGTCGGGCGAAGGCGAGTACGATGCCGACCATCAATATGCAAGTCACGCAGGCATTTACACAGTCAAGAAGCGCGAGATCACCATCACGCCCATTGACGCAAACAGTATCTACGGCGAAAAGTCAGCGTCCGCTATCAACGAAGAGTTGAGCGGGCAAAGCGCTTGGACCGCAACTTCTGTCTACGCAGGCGACGCAATTTTGTCCGCCGACCTCGAAGCCCTTGCAAAGTGCATAAGCTTTGCGGTGCAGTACGTCGACACGTTGGATATCGCCACAAGCGGTTACTTGCACGCCAAAACTTACAAAGTGGTGGGCACCTTTGCTGAACACGACAATGACGTTTGCAACAACTACTCTGTCAAGTTTAGCGGTAGTTGGGCAGGCGGAACAGACGGCACCTACACCGTCAACAAGAGAGCTGTCACGCTTACGATCCTTCCGGACGTGATGACCTACGAATACGACGGAGAGGAACACATCGACATACTTGACTTTGGCGAAGAGTACGTTGGCAAACAGTGGACTTTGAAAGACGTGTTTGGCACGGTCGCATTAGCCACAAAGTTGCCCGATAGCGATAGTAAATATGTGGACGACACGCTTGAAACGCTCGGCATCAATCTCACCAAGGACGCGGGCGCAACAGTTGCTCCGTATTCCGTATTGGCAAGCGCTACAAACCGCGACTACGATGTCACTTTCGTAGGCACATCCAACTGCGTACATATCACTCCGCGCAAGGTAGTTGTCACTATCAACGACCAATACGCCATTTACGGCGAAAGTGAGGACATCGACAAAGAGCGTGGCGACGAACACGGCTGGACAATGAGTCTTGCCGAGGACAGCGTATATTACGGCAAGGGCATTGACGCTCTTGTCGGAGACGTGAGCACGCTCAACATCAATCTGTTCAAAGATTTGGGCAGAGATGTCGGCACATACGCAATTTACATAACGTATAGCAACAGCAACTACGGCTTCACGCTCAAAGGATCCTGGACGGGCAGTGGCTCTTACAGCGACGGTTCGCTTTACAGGGAGCGTGCAGGCACATACAACATTGTCAAACGCAAGATCGAGGTGGAAATTCTCGGTCAAAGTAGCGTATATGGCGAAAAGCCCAACCTTTCCACTGCACGCAACACGGCTTGGCGACTTAAAGAAGGCGCATACACACCCGATTACGGCGAATTAAACGACAAACTTGTTGGTAGACTCAATCCCAACACAATTCTCAGTAGCGACTTGTTGAATATCCAATTTAACACGTCGGCAGACAACGCAACACACGTTGGCGAGTACGGCAAGATCACCGCATCGTGCAAAAACGACAACTACGAAGTTACGTTCTTGTGGGATAGCGGTTATTGGACGGAAAACGATGGCAAGATCGTCACGTCTACAAAACTCTCTCCCGACGGAGAAGGCGTTGTTACGGCGGAAAAAGCCGTCAAAATAGAAAAACGTATCATTTCTATCAACCTGTACAGCATAACGCTCAAATACGGCGAATTGCCCGATGACTCAAAGCTCGTAGATGTAGGCGGTCACCAAGAGTTGGTGTTGGATAACACCCAAGGCACACACTGGCAGGTTCGCAGTGCTATCAACGGCACAGGCAGTGCGCTTGTAAACGGCGACACGATTTCGCTTGTGATTGGCATTTGGATGTACAAGGACGGCGAGGGTAGCCCCTTCAAAGCAGGCGTATATGTGGCTGACGCACAGTACTGCTATGTTTACGCACGCGTAATGACCACAGAAGATGTTAGTAGTGGTGCTTTCAAAGGTCGCGACGCGACAACCGACAACTACGAAGTTGTGGTAATGGGCGACACTCAATTTGCAGGAGTTCGTGATCCCAGTGGCGAATACACCATTGATGTTGGCGAAGAAGAATACATAAGTCAAGCCGCAGCCTTGAATTTGCAAAAACGCGTCGTTACCTTCACTCCCAACAGCACGTCGGTAGAATACGGCACGCCTTATGCGGAAAAATCGATCGAGTGGACGGCAGGCGGAGACGGTTACTACGAAGCCGACCGCGAGTTGTTCTTGTCCCTCGGCGAGGTCAGGTTCAAGACAGAACCGCCCAAGAGCACTTCGGGCTTCATCAAGGTGGGCGTATATACGCTTGAATTGAAAC
>CANQJK010000008.1 GCA_947624235.1 uncultured Clostridia bacterium
ACAATTCGTCCGATTTTTTGGGGTTCACATCTAACCGACTTTATGCAAAAGAATCAAAAACGGCTTGAAAATCTGCTTTCAAGTCGTTTTTTGTGCGATCGTTCACTTTTGCGCCCTTTGTGCAACGAAAGAAAAATTCTTTGCACACGATATCTTTTCATTCCACATAACTGTTGACAGTTGAAAAATGCAACATACACAAAAATTAAATTAACTATATCTACCAAGCGAATTTTGCTTTTGTCGTGCGGGGTAAAAAAACAAAGGAACCGCAAAATTGCAGTTCCTTTTACCTTTGCGTATCGTTTGCCGTTAAATTTGCCGTAAACGCGCTTTTCAAAGGTTTGGGAGCAAAAACTGTCGGCTACTTGCCGAGCCACTGCATAAAGGCGTCGAATTGCGCTTTCAGTTCCTCTTCGGTGCCGTTGTTTACAACGTAGTAGTCGGCTTTGGCTATCGGTCCGCCCTTTTCGGAGTGCTCTATTTCCGCAACGTCCCTGCTGTCCACCATTTCCGCCGAAAGAGGACGAACGGGGCGCTTGGCAAGACGCTCTTTGCGCAATGAACTGTTGGTGACCACAGCAAGCACCACAAGGTCGTCGCCGAGGATATCTTTGAGGATAAGGTACTCGCTCCAACTGTACAGCCCGTCCAACACCACGTTTGCGCGAGAAAGCTTTTGCAATATTTCCTCTTTGAGCACCACGGCAAAGGCGCCCATGCCCAATTTTGCCCGCAATTCTTCGCGAACTTTGCGCTCGTTGACTTCGTTTACGGGAATACCGTCCTTTATCAATTGCGACACGGCAACGCCACCGAAATAGACGCTTTCCCAACCGAGATCGGTAAAGTACTTGCATAGCAGGCTTTTGCCCGAACCGCACATTCCCACAACCGCAACAGCTTTGTTCATTGTTATCTCCTTTAATTTAACGTTGCAAGCCAATCATTGCACGCGTCTGATTTTTTCCTACAATAGTTTACAACAAAACGGGGTTTTGCGCAACAGTAAACAAGCAAAACACGCAAGAAATATTTCACTTTTGACTACCCATTGACAAACTTGCGGAACAATTGTATAATATTGTGAAAAGGTAAGGAGTTTACAATGAACAAAAGCATCTCGGATGTGGCGGATCTGATATTCGCCTACTACCCCAAAATGCGCAAAATGTACCGCAGTTTGGTGTCCATAAAGGATATTCCCATTTCCATAACGCAATTGACTTGCCTGCACATACTCAACCAGGGAGAACGCCTGTCCATGACGGAACTTGCAAACGAGATGTGCATGAGCAACCAACAACTCACCAAGGTGATAGACACCCTTGCGGAATTGGAAATGGTCGATCGCGTTTGCGACCAAACAAACCGTCGCAAATTTTACGCACAGCTTGCCCCCAAGGGCAAAAAATTGCTGTGCTCGCTCAAAGAGGAAGTAGACCGCAAACTCGGCGTTGTGCTCCGCAAAAAATCTCCCGACGAAATCGACACTTTGTACGATTGCATTGCGCACATCACGACATTTTTCGACAACACCGAAGATTGATGTTTTGCGACGAAAGTCGGCACCGCTTTCAAAAACGCCGTCAAAAATGCCCTGCAAAGAAAGAGTTTTGGGCGCGAGACCAAAAATTTACAAAACCCTTGTTGGACACATAAGAACGACAAAAACGACTTGAATTTGCTTTTCAAGTCGTTTTATTTTAGATACAAATCTTCGCTTGTTTAGATTTTTTCGGTTTTGGTATTGTTTGATCGTAAAAAAGCGGGTGGGAGTCATGATCGATATATCGGCATTGACATACACACTCTCATTTACATTTACATTTACATTGTCATTATCATTGGATACACGTTTGTTCTGTTTTGTTCTTATTTGTTATTGTTTGTTACGATTTGTTATTTACTGAAAAAGGGTGGCGGGCGGGAACCTTGTTACGGCGGGAGAGAGTGTATCCACTGTAAAATAATCTGCAACGAGGAGGCACTTTTCCGAAACCAGTAGTCCAAAAATGTCCCGACCTTGTAATAGACAGAGCGAGTGTATCCCCTGTAAAATAATCTGCAACGAGGACGAAGTCCGAAGCGAAGCCTTTTTACAGGGGATATACGAGCGACATTTTGTTCCGTTTTATTATTTACTGAAAAGGGGTGGGTGGAGCAAAATTCACCATACAGACTCGGGTTTGATTCAGAAAGGTTCAACCGTTACAATTTAGTCGCAAGCGGTTTGGGAAGGGCGTTTTGCAATATCTCAAACAGCTTTGCCGTTTCGCTTGTGTAGGGGACGGGCAATATCTGCGCGGAGGCAAATTGCAAAAAGAAATATCCCTTTACGCGCTTGACGCGCACCATGTCGCGCAAACGAAATTCCGTGCGCGTGTTGTGAAGCACGTTCACCGCCACTATGCCCCGTTGGGTAAGTTCGATACGCATTTGCATTGCGCCGTCCAGACTGTTTTCGTCAAAGTAACCTTTGCCGTTTTTCTTGCTTTTTTCGCACACATACACGGAGTACAAAACAAACAACGCCGTCAAAAAGCACATCAAACCGCCCAAAGCAAAAAAGGAGAGAGGCTCGTCGCCCGTTACGGCGAACACAAAAAACAAGACGCCTACGGCAAGGTAGAAGGGGGACGTGATCAACATTCCGCTCACGCCGAGCAAAGAAATTTTTGCCATCATATCCGTAGCCTGCTTGCGCGTCAGGGTGTAATCAAAACTCTGCACGCCCTCGGTGCGCTCGCAAGGAACGTTGGGGCGGGAATAAGCACAGCCTGCGCGTTCAAACAATGCGCTGTCGGTCAGCGCGAGATACAGCCTTTCCGTTTCGCCGTTAAAGGGCACAAAGTATCTGTTTGCCGAGGCGGTCGTTACCACGAAAAAATCCGAATAGCGCTTCACCTTGACGATGTTGCATCGTTCAAAAAGCGAGGAATTTTGACTGCATAAATTTTGCACAAACAGGGCGTTGCCAGCAATTTCCATGCGTTCCGTCACCTTGCCGTCCTCGCAGTACATTTCAAACGTTTTTTGCAACTGCTTGCGCAGGGCATTGATGCGCAAAAACACCGTCGCCAACACAACGGCGCCGTAGACCACGGCAAAAACTACGCGGACGTAGATGTTTTGATCCAAAATTATTGTCACGGTGACGCCTATGCTCAGCAAGATGGCAACAAAAACGATGTGGGACAGTATCACCGCGCCCCAAGAACTGCGAAAATACATCTTGCGGTAACGCTCTGCGTCGTAGCTGTACTCCGCCGACACTTTGTCGATATCGGCGTCGCTTGCCGTTTTTTCAAACTGTTCCATTTTTCTCCTTTGCCAAGGTGAGCTTGGCTGTAAAACATGTTTCTTCTTTTTCGCCCACGACGTACACCGTGTTGCCCTGCCGTTTGCTGTAAATGTGCACCTCGTCGTATAGCCGAAGCTCCTTTTGATACACTATTTCCAACTCCTCCGCCACCTCGCACGGATCAAGCGCGTCCAAAGCATAATTGACGTAGTTTGTGTTGTTGACGTGTCCGTTGACGTCCAGATCCGTACGGCGAACGGTCTTGTCGTAGCACAACGCGTAACCGTCGTCACGGCGGATGCGCTCGAAATCGGGCAAAACGTCGCAGTGCGCCGTGTCGAAATCGCAATTGTAAATTTCACTCAGTTTGTCGGCGGACACTATCCTGCGCGTGTTGCGATCTATCACCAACCACACCGTAGTAGCCTGAAAGATCGGTTTGCCCTCGCTCAACGCAACAAAGCACCTTTCCGCAAAATATTTGGCGGGTTTCAACGGCCAGGTGTACAGATCGAACGCCTTCGTTTGTTTGGTAACGGGCACGTCGAAATGCAGTTTCAACTTGGACAACACCCACAGACAACCCGTTTTGTCCAGACTGTCCCAGCCGAACCCCAATTTGTCGGCGTGTTCGCCTGCCGAATCCTGCAAAAATTCCGCAATTCTGTGCGGATCTACCGTGCCGGTTTGTTCGAAGTTGCTTTCGAACAGCTCGCAATGCGTCACTAAAAATGTTTTTGACGGTAACATGGCGCCCCTCAAATGACTTTTTTGGGTATTTTTGCCAAAATATCCGTAAAATCAGCGGACAAATCGACAATAACTTATGAATATATTATATCACCTGTAACAAAATTGTCAAAATGTTTTGTTGCATTTTACTGTTGACAACACAACGTTTGTGTGATATTATACTCGATGAGAACAGCTGATGAGGCTGTTACATGTGCAGTATCTCCGTGAGGGAGTAATCGGCGCGATCGTAGCGGAACAAATGCCAACAACCGACGTGCAACGTCTGGCATTGTTTGAAATGATGAGACTCACGCAACCTTGCGGTTGCGTGAGTTTTTTGTAAAAATCGATCTTTTTTGCACCCCATTCACACTGTTTTGCCGATATGGGGTAAAGAAAATTATATGTTTGCACATTTGCCGTGCAAACGGGAGAGCAACAATGGAACACTATCAAATGCCAAAGGAAGAGGTTTTGGCTGAGACCAAATCCAACGAAAACGGTTTGACGGAAAAGGAAGCGCAACAAAGGCTGGAACAAAACGGCAAAAACAAACTTGCCGAAGGCAAAAAACAAAATATCGTTGTCAAGTTTTTGAAACAGCTTGCCGATCCGATGATAATAATATTGCTTGTGGCGGCCGTCGTAAGTTTGGTGCTTACCCTCGTAAACAACGCTCAACCTCAACCCGATAATGGAAAGGAAAGTTTTGCCGACGTCATAATAATCGCCGTGGTCGTCATTCTCAATGCGGTGCTCGGCGTTGTGCAGGAAAGCAAGGCGGAGCAGGCGATAAAAGCGCTTCAATCCATGACGGAAGCCAAATGCAAAGTTCTGCGCGACGGCAAAATGACCTTTGTGGACAGTTGCGACATCGTGGTAGGCGACGTTGTGTTGTTGGAAGCGGGAGACAGCGTGCCTGCCGACTGCCGAATACTGGAAGCGGCAAGTTGCAAGGCGGAAGAATCGGCGTTGACGGGAGAAAGCGTACCCGTAGACAAGTTTGCCGAAGCAATCGAGGGCAATGCGCCGTTGGGCGATCGCAAAAACATGCTGTTTATGGGAAGTTCCATAGCCTACGGACGCGCAAAAGCCGTTGTCGTGCGCACTGCTATGTCCACCGAAATGGGCAAGATAGCAAACGTCCTTGCGCAAACAAAGGAGGAAAAAACTCCTCTTCAAATAAAAATGGCGCAGTTGAGCAAGATACTCACCTACGTTGTGATAGGAATATCTCTGTTTATATTCCTGTTCAAGTTGCTGATGTGCTACGTTCGCGGAACGGGCTTCGACGTGGACGTGATAATGGACTCCCTGCTCGTAGCCATAGGCTTGGCAGTTGCCGCCATACCGGAAGGTCTGGCAACGGTAGTTACCATTGTACTGTCCATAGGCGTGACCAACATGAGCAAAAAACACGCCGTCATTCGCAAAATGACCGCCGTGGAAACGCTGGGTTGTGCGGAAATAATCTGCTCGGACAAAACGGGCACCCTTACGCAAAACAAAATGACCGTGGTAGAAAGTTACGCTTTCGACAAAACGTTGCTTGCAAAGGCAATGGCTTTGTGTTGCGACGCGCAGGTGGCGGACGGTAGCGCCGTGGGAGAACCGACGGAGTGCGCTCTCGTCAACTATGCTCTATCGTTGGGGCTGGACAAAAATCAACTGCAACAAGAAACTCCGCGTATTGCCGAAGCCCCCTTTGACAGTCTGCGCAAAATGATGAGCACTCTCCACCAAACGGATGACAGCGTTGTGCAATACACCAAGGGCGCGCCCGACGAGATACTGCTACACAGCAAATTCATTTGGGATAACGGCGAGGTCACGATACTTTCCGAAGAGCGCAAAAAGGAAATTTTGGCACAAAACAAAGCCATGGCGGACAAGGCGCTACGCGTGCTTGCGGTCGGTTTTAGAACATACTCCACTTTGCCCGACGACCTGTCGGCACAGGCAATAGAAAAAGATCTTGTGTTTGTGGGACTGTGCGGAATGATCGATCCCGTACGCGAAGAGGTGGCGGACGCCATTGTCCGTTGCAAGAGCGCAGGTATTCGTCCCATAATGATAACAGGCGATCACATAGACACCGCCGTTGCCATTGCCATGCAGTTGGGCATAATAACCGATCCGTCGCAAGCGGTGCTGGGCTCGGCGTTGGACGAAATGAGCGACGAGGAGTTCGAAGCCAATATCGCGCACTACTCTGTGTATGCGCGCGTGCAACCCGAACACAAGGTGCGCATCGTAAACACCTGGCGCAAACTGGGCAAAGTGTGCGCAATGACGGGAGACGGAGTAAACGACGCGCCCTCCATCAAAAGCGCGGATATCGGCGTGGGCATGGGCATAACGGGCACGGACGTCACCAAAAACACCGCCGACATGATACTGACGGACGACAACTTTGCCACGATCGTCACCGCCGTTGGCGAAGGCAGACGGATATACGACAACATTCGCAAAGCGATACAGTTTTTGCTGTCCAGCAACCTTGCAGAAGTGCTTGCCGTGTTTATTTCCACGCTGTGCGGTTTTACGTTGCTTCGCCCCGCCCACTTGCTGTGGATAAACCTGATAACGGACACCTTCCCCGCCGTTGCCCTTGGCACAGAAAGAGCGGAAGACAACGTTATGAGCCGTCCTCCGCGCCTCAAAAAAGAGGGTATCTTTGCAGGCGGATTGGGCATAAACGTGATATTGCACGGCTTGTTCATTGCGGGAATAACGCTATCCGCCTACTTTGTGGGAGCGTATCTCGAAGGCGCACCGTGGCAGGAGAGCGAACAGGGCATCACCATGGCATTTTTGGCTATGAGCATGACGGAAATATTCCACGCCTACAACGCGCGCAGTATGACGGGGAGCATTTTCCTGATAAAGAAACAAAACCTTCTGCTGTGGGGAGCGATGCTGTGCAGTCTTGCGCTGACCACCGCCGTCATCTACATTCCCGGCATCAACTCGGCGTTTCACTTTACGAGCATATCCGCAGTGGAATACTTTGTGGCGCTTGCGCTTGCCTTTGCGATCATCCCCCTTGTGGAAGTGCAAAAAATAATTCAACGGTCAATAAAACGTCGCAAAAGCGCAAAATTCTAAACAAACAGGGACTGTCCCATTAAACATTTTTTACACAAAACGACATCAAAAACGGCTTGAAATTATCAATTTCAAGTCGCTTTTTTGTATAGTTATTCATTCTTTGATCATATACGCAATAAACGCGACAGCCACCTATCGTTATATCGTCAAATCTTTTAGCACTTCTTCCGCAAGCAACATGCCTGCCACGGGCGGAACGTAAGACATACTGCCCGGTGTTTGGCGTTTGGCGGTCCTTTCCAACTGGGCGGGAGAAAGGGGCGGTTCGGTAGAAAACACCGTTTTGACGCCTCTGTCGATACCGCGTGCGCGCAGTTCTCGCCTCATAACTCGCGCAAGGGGACAAATTTCCGTTTGAGATATATCCGCCACGCGCAACAACTCGGCATGAAGTTTGTTGCCCGTGCCCATGCAGGATATAACGGGCGTGCCCTTTTGCATGCACAACTCTATCAACAATATTTTGGAACTGACGGTATCGATAGCGTCCACGACGTAGTCGAAACTGCCGAAATCGAAACTATTTGCCGTTGCGCCGTCAAAACGTACCGCTCGCGCATCCACCTTGCAACAAGGAGAAATGTCCTTGATGCGCTCCTCTGCCACTTCCGTTTTGAGCCGTCCCAACGTGGAATGAAGGGCGTACAACTGTCTGTTGAGATTGCTTTCGCTCACGACGTCGTCGTCCACTATCGTCAACGCTCCCACGCCTGCGCGCACCAAAGCTTCGACGGCGTAACTTCCCACTCCGCCCAAGCCGAACACAGCAACGTGCGCGTTGTACAATTTGTTTATATTTTCGCCTATAAGCATCTCGCTTCGGCAAAACTGTCCTTTATCCATATATACCCTTTGTTTTGTACCGTTTTTTTACCCCATATCCGCAAAACGGTGCGTTTTTACGTTGCTATTTTCCCTCCGCGACGAGTTGTAGACGCACCACCGTTTCCACCTGGTCGGTGTGGGGAAACATGTCGTAGGGCTGAACGTATGTCACGTCGTAAGCCTCTTTGAGCAGGGACAGATCCCTTGCAAGTGTTGCCGAATCGCAAGATATGTACACAATGTTGTTCGGTCGCGCCTGCAACAGCGTGCGACATATTTGTTCGCCCAAACCCTTTCGAGGAGGATCCACCACCACGGTCAGACGTTTGTCGGCGTTTGCCTGCACTATCTTGGGAAGTTCTGCCGTTACGTCACCGCAAATTTCCGTTACCCGCTTGCAGGAATTGAGCGCAACTATTTCCTCTGCGTCCAGGATAGCGGACGGCTCTATTTCTATCGCGTAGGTATCGAAACTATCATTGGCGAGAATGGCGGTTAGTATGCCTATGCCCGAAAAACAATCTATCAACACTTCCGTGCGGGACAGGTCCAACAACTCGCGCACCTTGGCGTAAACAAGGTCTTTTACGCCGTCGTTCACCTGAAAAAAACTGTTGGGGCGCAAACGGAACCTCACGCCCAAATGAACGCCTTCTATGTACCGCAAGCCTGCGACGTGTTGCGTCTGCTTGCCTAAAATGACGTTGTTGTGCGCCCTGTTGACATTTACAAACAGCCCGAATTTGTCAAAATGTTTGCTCAATTGCTCTGCAAAAGGCGTCAGATCGTGCCCAAACTCGCCGTTTGACACCACCGTCGCCAACAGTTGCCCGTCAACGTAACGGGCAACCAGATGCCTTGCCTCTCCTTGGAAAATGTGCTCGTCGTAGGGGATAACGCCCTCTTTGTTGCAGTAGTCAACAAACAATTTCGTCACCGTGTTCGACCACTCTCCGCCCAGTGCGCAGTCGCCGATATCCACCACCTCGTGGCTGTTACGGCGGTACATGCCCGCTTTTACGTCATAACGCTTACCGCCCACGGGCAGGCTGAGTTTGTTGCGATAGCCCATGGTACGGGGAGAGGCGACGCAATTTTGCACCTCTACGTCCATTTTGGCTATCTTGAAAAGGTTGTTTGCCACCTTGTTGCGCTTAAACGCCAACTGCTCGTCGTAACTCATGTGAGAAAGGGCGCAACCTCCGCATTTGCCGAAGTTTTTGCAAAAAGGTTCAACGCGCTTGTCGGATATTTTTGACAAACGCACCACATCTGCGTAGGCGACGTTGCGCTTGACGTAGTTGATGCGCACTTTCGCTTGCTCGCCCGCCAGCATACAAGGCACAAACACGGTGTATCCGTCCACCGTGCCCACCGTTTCGCTGTTGGCGTAACTTTCCGCCGTGTATAGGACAATGTCATTTACTTTAAGCACGATCACACACCCTTCAACAGCACGACGGTAAAAGTACTGCCTGCGCCCGGTTTGCTTTCCACATAAATTTGTCCGCCCAACAGATCCACGATTTTTTTGACGATGCTCAACCCCAAGCCGTTGCCCGGCGTTGTGTGCGACTTGTCACCCTGAAAGAACTTGTTGAAAATGTTGCTCTTTGTTTCCTCGTCCATTCCGCAACCGTTGTCGGATACGGACAGCACGGCGTTTAGTCCCACCGTCTTGCAGGACACCTCTATCGCTCCGCCCTCTTGGGTAAACTTGACGGCATTGGACAGGATGTTTACGATGACCTGACTTACCAACTTGTAGTTGCTCTTTATCTCAATTGGTTCCAGATCCACCGTCAGTGTGATGTTTTTTTCCTCGCATTGCTGTTCGAACATCAACACGCATTGGCGCAACTGCTCGTCCAACAGATATTTTTCCTTTTCTATTTCCGCGCCCGAGTCCAAACGGTTGAGCATCAAAACGCTTTCGGACAGGTCCACAAGGCGTTTGGATTCGTCTATTATCACGTCGAGGTATTCGTTGCGCTGTTCGGCGGTTAGATTCGGATCTTTGAGAAGCTTGGCAAAGCCGAAAATGGAACTTATCGGCGTCTTGAATTCGTGAGAAAAGTCGGATACGAAGTTTTCGCGAAGCGTCTCTACGCTTTTCAACTGGCTCGTCATGTAGTTGAAGTTTTTGGCTATGCTGAAATTAGAGAACACCAACGGATCCTCTATCTGCACGGAAAAGTCTCCCTCCGCCACCCTTTGCAACGCTTCGAGATAGGGACGGCTGGCTTTGACGATTATCGCGGAGTAGGCAAAAGACAGCGCCACGCCGAAAACGACACTAAATCCCAAAATTATCGCGCCGAACAAAAATACGTTGTCCTCGTCCAATTTCCAATATTGCGCAATGAGCGAAGTTAAGCCCAGCGTTGCTATCATGGTTATCATAAGCAACACAAACAGGCACAGCACCACAATAAGCGTTATGCGCGTAAAAATGTTATGTTTGCGTTTTGGTCTACTCATCGTGTCTCACCGCCTTGTATCCGAGACCTCTCACGGTCACTATTTCAAAGTCGGGCGTGTCGGCAAAGCGCGTGCGCAAGCGGTTGATATGCACATTTACCGTGTGCTCGTCGCTCTCGGCGTCCATGCCCCAAATTTCATCCATAAGTTGCAACCTCGTAAACACCACGTTGGGATAGCTGAGCAATTTGAACAACAACAAAAATTCCTTTTGCGGAAGTTGTTCCTTGCCTGCGGGCGTTTGCACCGTGTAGGAATTGTAGTCCAACTCCACGTTGCCCACCGTCAGCTTGTTTTCCGTCACTATCTTGGAGCGCCTCAACAGCGCCTTTATGCGCAACAAAAACACGTCTATGTCGAAGGGCTTGGTGAGATAGTCGTCTATGCCCACCAAAAAACCTTGCCGTATGTCCATAACGTTTTGCTTTGCGGATAGTATCAATATGGGAAGTTGACTTCCCGATTGCCTCAGCGTTTCCGTCAAAGTAAAGCCGTCCATTTTGGGCATCATCACGTCCAACACCATAAGGTCCACATGATTGTGCTCCAACGCCTCCAACGCCTCTTCGCCGTTGGTAGACTGTATCACGTTGTAGCCGTTGTTCTGCAACACCGCCGTCAACAGCTTGCGCGTGTTTTTGTCGTCCTCAACAACTAAAATATCGAACATAATTTTCTCCGAATGATCGCGGTAGGCGTCTCAACGCAAAACGTTGCGCTTTGTTAAAAAGGCAAATTCCGTCGGGGGATACCTCCACTTATATTATTTTATCGTAAAAAGGACAAAAGGTAAATAGTTTTTTGCTCAATTTGTAAGTAGCGTACGCAATTTTATTTACATTTTTGCGTTTTGGTGCTACAATCTTTCACAAAAGTGAAATAACACGAAAAAGCTGTTGTGGAATTTGTACAAAGGATGTAAAATACAGTTATCTTTCGGCAAAAATTACTGCAATGTCAAACAAAAAAAGCATCAACAAAAAACAGCCTGTGTGGAAAGTTGTTTCGCGTATCTTGCGGTGCTTCATGAAAAAGCCAAAGATCGTGAGCCTTTCGGGAGACTTGCCAAACAAGGCTATATACGTTGCCAACCACAGCGCAATGTTCGGTCCCGTGATATACAATTTGTATCTCCCTGCGGACGTTGCGCCTTGGGGAGCTTGGCCCATGTTGGGAAGTTGGAAACAGCGCTACCGCTATTTGCGTGACGTTTACTTCATTCGCAAACGGCACAAATCCAAGTTTTCCGCCACGCTTTTGGCGTTTTTCGAGGCGTTCTTTTCCAAATTTTTCTACAAGGGACTGCGCGTTTTGCCCAGTTACGACGACACGCGCTTTATCGTGACGATACGCAAAAGCATGGAAATGCTCAACAACGACGTCGGCGTGATAATTTTTTCCGAAAACAGCAACGAGGGATACAAGGAAAAACCGACGGAATTTTACGCGGGATTTGTGGAACTTGCCAAATACTACCGCAAAAAAACGGGTGAGGACGTGCCCGTATATCCCGTCTACTATCACAGCAAACTCAAAAAACTGGTGATAGGTTACCCCTCCTGTTACAGCGATTACGAAGCGCGCGGAATGAACCGCAAACAGATAGCGGACGAATTTTGCCGACAGGTAGGTCAATTGTACGAACAGTACGTCAAGGAGTGACACCGCTCAAATGGGCGCAAGAACAAAAAACACCGCCTTGCACCGCTTTTGTTGACAATGTCAAACGCAAAGGGCAAATATTCAAACACAATACAAACAAGAGGCATTGAAAGTACGCATTTCAATGCCTCTTGTGCATAAACATGTTTAATTAAAATTGTTTTTGCCCTGCGTCCGCCTGTGGCGCTATTGTCGCCTCATATGGGCGGAAAGGTATTGCCTTTACCTGCCGAATTTGGATCTCATTCCTTGCAGATCCACGCCGTAGGCTTCGCTAACTTCCGCAAGACTTTGGTTGTTGGCACCGCCCAACTGTTTGAGCACCAACAGTTGAAGCAAGGCTTTTTTTTCTTGGCGCCCATTAACGGTTTAGTGTAGATCGTGTTGCCGTCAGGACAGTTCGAACATGCCCGTGTAGAGTTGATAGTACTTTCCCTTTTGGGCGATAAGGTCGTCGTGACTGCCACGCTCGATGATGACGCCGTGTTCAAGCACCATGATGGCGTCGCTGTTGCGCACGGTGGACAGTCGGTGCGCGATCACAAAGGTGGTACGTCCTTCCATCAGGGCGTCCATGCCCTTTTCTATCAGCCATTCGGTGCGCGTGTCGATAGAGCTTGTCGCCTCGTCCAAAATGAGCACGGGCGGATCGGCAACGGCGGCGCGGGCAATTGCCAAAAGCTGGCGCTGACCTTGCGAAAGGTTTTCGCCGTCGCGCGTGAGCATTGTGTTGTAGCCCTCGGGCAGGTGCTTGATGAATTGATGTGCGTTTGCCGATTTGGCGGCTTGGATGCACTCCTCGTCCGTTGCGTCCAAACGTCCGTAGCGGATGTTATCCATAACGGTGCCCGTAAACAGGTGCGTATCCTGCAACACCATTGCCAAAGACCTGCGCAGGTCGGCTTTTTTGATCTTGTTGATGTTGATGCCGTCGTAGCGTATTTTGCCGTCGGGCACGTCGTAAAAGCGGTTGATAAGGTTGGTTATCGTGGTCTTGCCTGCACCCGTAGAGCCGACAAAGGCTATCTTCTGCCCCGGGTGAGCGTAGAGGGACACGTCGTGAAGAACGGTTTTGCCCTCCTCGTAGCCGAACGTGACGTCCTCAAAGCGCACGTCCCCCTTCAACTCGGTGTAGGTGACGCTTCCGTCGCTGTGAGGATGTTTCCATGCCCAGCGTCCCGTGCGGGCGACGCTTTCCGTGATAGTCCCGTCCTCGGCTATTTCGGCGTTTACAAGGGTGACGTAGCCGTCGTCAACTTCGGGCGGAGTGTCCATAAGGGCAAATACGCGCTCGCCTCCCGCAACTGCCATAAACAGCAGGTTTATCTGTTGAGATATTTGCTGAATGGGCATTGTGATGTTGCGAATGTACAGCAAAAACACGGCGATTATTCCCACATACTCCAACGGATTGTCCGAGTTGACGGCAATTATCGCGCCGATAATGGCGATACCCGCGTAAAAGAAGTGAGACAGGTTGTTCATTATCGGTCCCATAATGTTGGCGTAGGCGTTTGCTCTTGTGGAAACGTGTTGAAGGTGAGAGTTGATCTTGTCGTATTCTGCAACGGCGATCTCCTCGTGGTTAAAGGCCTTGACCACCTTTTGTCCTTCCGTCATTTCCTCAACGTATCCGTTGAGCTTGCCGACGGCGTTTTGCTGAGCGACAAAGTTGCGCTTGGATCGTCCGCCGATCACCTTGACGATAAAGCCCATTATCACCAACATGCCCACCATGACAAGGGCAAGTTGCCAACTCTTGACAAACATTATGATAAATATGCCCACAACGGTGATGAAACTGCTTACAAACTGCGGTAACGCGCGCGCAATAAACTCGTTCATCATGTCGATGTCGTTGGTGTAGCGACTCATCAATTCGCCGTGCGTGGTGGTGTCGAACACCTTGATGGGAAGCGTCTGCATGTGACTGAACAGGTCGTCGCGCAGTTTCTTTATCGTTGACGTGGAGACGGCTACAAGTAGGCGATTGAGCAGGTAGTTGGCTACCAAACTGACGATGTAAATGCCCGCCATCATGCCCACAACGGCAAAGAGGTACCCCGCTTTGTCGGTATAGGCGAGCTCGTCGATAAAGGGAAATCTCGTAAGCGTGACATCGTGATTTGCGCTCGTCACGGCAAGACCGTTGAGCAGGGGTTGCAAAAGTGACGTTGCCAAAATGTTGGTAACGCTTTGCACCGCTACGCACAAAAACACCACTGCCATGCGGGCACGATAGGGTTTGAGATATCCGAGAAGGCGGAACAATGTGCCTTTTAAGTTTTTGGGACGGTGTGCGCCCATATATTTGTTATTGCGCGGTGGCATCAGTTCTCACCCCCTTCTGCTGTACCCTTTTGTTGCGAACGGTACACTTCCTGATAAATAGAATTGCTTTGAAGCAACTGCTCGTGCGTGCCTACGCCGTTTATTTTGCCGTCGTCCAGCACCACTATTTTGTCGCAATTTTCCACAGAGGATATGCGTTGTGCGATGATGACGGTCGTCATGTCGGAAGAAAGTTCTTTCAGTCCCTTGCGGATCTGAGCGTCCGTTGCCGTGTCCACCGCGCTGGTCGAGTCGTCCAAGATCATTATCTTGGGTTTTTTGAGCAGTGCGCGGGCAATACACAAACGCTGTTTTTGTCCGCCCGACACGTTGACGCCACCCTGACCGAGGTCCGTTTCGTAACCGTCGGGGAAGGACATGATGAAGTCGTGCGCGCAAGCGGCTTTGCATGCGCTTTCTATTTCTTCCTGCGTTGCGTCCTTGTTGCCCCACAGCAGGTTTTCCCGTATGGTCCCGCTGAAAAGCACGTTCTTTTGCAACACCATAGACACGCCCTCGCGCAGATTGAACAGGCTGTAATCGCGCACGTCCGTGCCGTCCACAAGCACCTGTCCGTCCAACACGTCGTAGAAACGGGGTATCAACTGCACAAGACTGCTTTTGCCGTCTCCCGTACCGCCGATGATGCCCACAGATTCTCCGCTTTTGACGTGCAGATCGATATTTTCCAAAGTAAGGTTATCCTCGTTGGAGGAATAGCTGAAATTGACGTTTACAAAGTCGATACTTCCGCTTTCCACCTTCTTTTCCGTCTGCGCGCCGTCCTTGATCGTGGATTCCGTTTCCAAAACCTCATAAATACGATCGACGGAAGCGCGAGACATAACAAGCTGAACGGCGATGAAGCATATCATCATGACGGAGCTGAGTATCTGAGTGCAGTAACTCATCATTGCCGTTAGTGTACCGCCCTGCATGTTGCCCAAGGATATATCCAAACCGCCCACGATAAGCAAGCCAATGATAGTGCCGTACATCACGCAACTGGACAGCGGATTCATGAGTATCATCAACTTTTCCGCTTTCAGTTGCGCCTTGCGCACGTCCTCGGTGGCTTGACGGTACTTTTCCTCTTCGTAATCTTCGCGCACAAACGCCTTTACCACGCGCATGGCAACAAGATCTTCCTGCACGCTGGCGTTCATTTTGTCGTACTTTTTGAGCATTGCCTTAAACAGCGGATGCACCCGCGTGGAGATCAAAAACATCACCACTGCGAGCGCGGGTATAGCCACGATAAATATCCACGCCATTTTTGGCTCCGTCACAAAAGCCATTACCGTGCTGAAAATGAGCATGGCGGGCGCGCGAATGACGGTGCGAATTATCATCATAAAAGAGTTTTGCGCATTGTTTACGTCCGTTGTGGAACGCGTTACAAGGCTTGCCGTGCTGAATTTGTCCACATTGGCAAAAGAAAAACTTTGTATCTTGCCAAACAGCATTGCGCGCATATTCTTGGAGAAACCGCAACCTGCCACCGAGCACAGCCAGCCCGCCAACGAACCGAATGTAAGCGACAAAATTGCCGACAACACCATGAGTATGCCGTAGGTATAAACCGTGTTGAGCAAAATGTCCATCTGTCCCAATACCACCGTTCCGGTGCCGTAGGTCAACAGAGAGTGCGTTTTTCCTTGAAAATCGTAAACGATCATCGAGGAAGTCAGTCCTTTCAACCCGTCGTCCACGGCATAAAGTTGCATGGTGTTCAGAATGTTGGACATGAATATCGGCAACACGACTTCCAGCGCAGTTTCGCACAGCACCAGCAATATCGTCAACACCGATTGGACTTCGTAGCCCTTTGCTCCTTTCAATAATTTTCGAATCACTTGATCTTGCCCCCTTTCGTCCCGTCTCTGCCCTTGCAGAGAGTGGGCGCAATATTCTCATAATATAGATTACTATTATATATCAAAATAAATTTTTTGCATAACGATTTTGTACCACTCGGACAGAAAAACTTTTTTTGATAGCACATTGGGCGCAAAACTTTTTTTTCTTTTCGCAACGCAAAAGCGCGTCCCATTGCTGAACGCGCCTGTAAATAACTGATAAATTTTCCACCCCATATGCGCAAAACGGTTTTCCGTTGTCACAAAACCACCTCGTCGGGAGCGATGTGCACCACTTGTAGCCCAACACACGGCACCGACACATATCCCGCCAAAAAAACTCTGTCCCGAAACCAGCAATCCCAAAATGTCTGTATCTCAAACCAACAACATTGTAGCGCATAGATCATATCTCTGCGAACAGGGGCGGGCGGTCGGGGCCCTTATGATAGAGCGAGCGAGTATGTCCCCAATCAAAACAATCTGCAACGAGTGCGTAGCACGAAGCGAAGCCGTTTTGATGGGGATATACGAGCGGTTTATTTCTCAAAAAATATGACGTTTTTGTCTCCCAAAATGGCAGAAAGTTCATAAACGATACCCGTGCAGTTGCGCACCTTCGTTTCCAGAGCGTAGGTTTTGCCCTCTATGCGGAACTTGACGGGAATATCCCCCGGGTATTGTTGAAGCTTATCCACAGTTTGAGAATATTTTTCCTCGTCCCGCTCGTCCATTTTGAGCCAAAGCGTGAGGGTGTGCGGAGTTGTCTGCACGACCTCCTCGGTGTTTTCGCGGGGGTTGAGCAATTCGCGAACGTTTATCTTGTACGCGTCGCGCGATTCGCCCAAACTGCCCTTCACCACCACAAAACTGTCCTCGGCAAAAAGCGTCTTGTACCTTTCGTAGGTGG
Source organism: uncultured Clostridia bacterium (assembly GCA_947624235.1). Classification (GTDB taxonomy): domain Bacteria; phylum Bacillota; class Clostridia; order Christensenellales; family CAG-314; genus Fimimonas. The sequence goes on from CANQJK010000008.1 coordinate 17,219, forward strand.
CGCCGTAAATGCCCACCTCGATGGAATCGTACTTGTCCTCCAACACGCCGAACGCCAGACGTTGATTGTCCTTGCCCACGGTGATGCGTATGTCGTGCAGAATACCGCCCGTCGTCACGAACTTTTTGTCCACTTTGGGGCGGACAAGCTCGCCGTCCTCGGAGCCTTCGGGCACATACGCCATTGTTTCGGATGTGTTGAAGTCGAAGTGATACTTGTAGGCTATCTCGTCGTAGTCGTCCAGCGGACTGCCCGTCATGTACACGCCCAAAACTTCGTTTTCGTAATTGTAGAGCACCTGCTTGGGAAATTCGCTTACCTGTGCGCGTGAGGAGCGGGCTATCGGCTTGATATCGGGCGCGATGTCGAATATGGACATCTGCCCCGTAGAGTGAGTTTTGACGCTCTCTGCCACGTCGTTCAATTCTTCCGCATAGTACTGCATCATGTCGGCGCGGGTACGTCCGAAGCAATCGAATGCACCGCCCTTGATGAGGTTTTCTATCATGCGCTTGTTGATGAAGGGGAAGCACCTCTCGAACATATCCGACATGTCCTTGAATTCGCCGTTTGCCTCGCGCTCGTCCACTATTTGCTTTACGATGCCAACGCCTATGTTGCGTATTCCGCCCAAGCCGAAACGTATGGCGCCATTTTCAACGCGAAATTCGTCACGACTTCTGTTGATATCGGGCGGAAGCACCGCTATGCCCTGCGATTTGGCATAAGCCATGTATTTTTTTATCTGCGAAATGTCGCTTATGCGGTTGTTGAGCAAGGCGCAGATAAACTCGACGGGATAGTAGTTTTTGAGCCACGCCGTTTGATAGGTGACGTATGCGTAACATGTGGCGTGCGATTTGTTGAAAGCGTACTGCGAAAAATCGAAAAGTTGCTTCCAAATTGCCTTGGCGATATCCTCCGAAACGCCGTTGTTGATGCAACCGGGCACCGTTTCGCCGTTGGTCCAGGTTCCGCCGTTGACAAACAACTTACCGAGGTCCTCCATCATTTGCACCTTTTTTTTGCTCATGGCGTAGCGGACGTTATCTGCAAGCGCCATGGAAAATCCCGCAAGTTTTTGCACCAGTTGCATAACCTGCTCTTGGTACACGATGCAACCGTTGGTCACCCCCAAAATGGATTCCATCAACGGGTGAAGGTACTTTATCTTGGATTTGTCGAACTTGCACTCGATAAAGTCCCCGATAAACTGCATGGGACCGGGACGGTACAAGCTGATACCTGCTATTATCTCTTCCAAATGGGCGGGTTTCATTTTGCGCATAAGGTCGCACATGCCTCCGCTTTCCAACTGGAAGATACACATTGTGTCTCCCGAGCCTATCAGGTTAAACACGTTGGGATCGTCGTAGTCGTCTGCGCCGAACTCCACCTTGACGCCGTGATCCTCGTAGATGTAGTCGCACGCCTTTTTGATGTCGGTAAGCGTGCGCAAGCCGAGGAAGTCCATTTTGAGCAGTCCCAACTCCTCCACTTCCGTCATGGTGTACTGGGTGGTGACAATGCCTCCCTTGGCGAGGGAACCGCCGTTTGTCTGCAAGGGAATGTGGTCGGACACCTTTTCGCGACATATCACCACGCCCGCCGCGTGCATGCCCGTTTGTCGCGGAGAACCCTCTATACGCATGGCGATATCTATCAATTTGTGCGTAGACGGATCGTTGTAGGCGCGCACCAATTCTTCCGAAACGTAGGTGTCCTCGGGCTTTTTGTAGGGTTTGAGTCCCAACAGGTGGCGCAAAGTGTATTTGAAGTTGTCGGGCACCATTTTTGCCAGACGGTTGGATTCGCTTATGGGAAAGCGCAAAACGCGCGCAACGTCGCGAATGGCGTTTTTGGCCGCCATTGTACCGAAAGTGACTATCTGACACACGTTGTCGTTGCCGTACTTTCTGTGAACGTAGTCTATGACCTCTCCGCGACGGTCCATGCAAAAGTCCACGTCAAAGTCGGGCATGGATTTGCGCTCGGGGTTGAGAAAACGTTCGAACATCAAATTGAAACGGAAAGGTTCCACTTCGGTTATGCCGATAAGGTAGGCGATAACGCTTCCCGCACCGCTTCCACGCCCCGGACCTACGGGTATGCCGTTCGTCTTGGCGTAGTTGATAAAGTCCCACACGATGAGGTAGTAGTCCACAAAGCCCATGTTGCAAATTACGTTGTACTCGTATTTTACGCGTTCTATCACCGTGTCGGAGGGGTTGGGATACTTCTTTTCCAGCCCTTGCTCCACCAAATACCACAGGTATTCGGGAGAGGACATGCCGTTGGGCGGAGTGTAAAGGGGCAACAACTTTTCCTTGCCGAAATCCACGTTGCACTTTTCGGCGATTTCCAAAGTGTTTTGCATGGCGTCGGGCAGGTTGGGAAACAGAAGCGCCATTTCATCGTGGTCTTTGAGGTAAAATTCCTCTCCCTGAAACTTCATTCTGTCCGTGTCGTCGAGATACTTGCCCATTTGCACGCACATCATAACGTCCTGAATTTCCGCGTCCTCGCGGTTGAGATAGTGGACGTCGTTTGTGACTACTATCTTGATGTTCAGTTCGCGCGCCAATGCCACCAGTTGAGGCATGACGGCGTCCTCGTCCTCTATGCCGTGACGTTGTATCTCGATGTAATAGTCGTCGCCGAAAAGTTCCTTGTACTGCAATGCCAACTCGCGCGCCTCTTCGGGACGGTCGGCAAGGAGCAGACGGGGCAGTTGTCCCGCAATGCAGGCGGAAAGGCAAATAAGCCCCTCCGAGTACTTTTTTAACGTATCAAAGTCGATACGCGGTTTGTAGTAGAAGCCCTCCACAAAGGCAATGGAATTGAGGCGACACAAATTGTAGTAACCGACGTTGTTTTTTGCCAACAGTATAAGGTGGAAGTACTCCTTGTTTTCGAAGCCCACGCTGTGCAAGTTTTCGCACATGTAAAATTCGCAACCGATAATGGGCTTGACGCCCTTCTCCTTGGCCGCTTTCAAAAATTTCCAGGCGCAATACATGTTGCCGTGGTCGGTTACGGCAACGGCGGGCATGTTGAGTTCTTTACACTTTGCAAGAAGCTCGTCTATGCGCGTCGCTCCGTCCAAAAGGCTGTATTCAGTGTGCAGATGCAAATGTACGAATTGATCCATATTCTTGTTCCGTTCTTTGGTTTGTCAATGGTCTTGTGCGTTAAAACGGGGTGTGCGGTACAAACTCGCTAATCCGTTTCGGAAAGTTCTATCAATTTGGCAAAACGGTGGTTGGCGCCGCTTTTGGAAATGCCGAGAGCCGTCGCCACTTCGTCCAACGTCGCTTCGGGGTTTTGCTCGCGGAATATCGCTATCTCTTTGAGCGAGTCGGGCAATCCATCAAAAAGTCCCTTTCGACGAAGTAGCGCAATGGCTTTTTGCTGTTTTGCGGAGGCGTCCAACGTTTTGTCGATGTTGGCTACTGTGCAGTTGCGCTGTCTGTTGGCGGCGTTGCGCACGCTACGGGTGATGATGATGTTTTCCAATTTGAGCTTGGCGTTTACCGCGTTGACGTACACCAAAAAATCGGCAATGCGCTCGCTCTCCTTGATGTACAGCACCGTGTGGCTTTTGCGCGCCATGGAACGAAATTCCGCCAAGGGATAGGCGCGTTGCACCGCCTCGGCAAAGGCGCTGTCGGCAAAGCGCAGTTCCAGGTGATACTTGGCTGTATCGTCCGATCTCAACCCCTCGTTTTGGGGGATGACCACCGAACCTATCGCCGTAAACAACCCCTGCATAAAGGCGCGCTTACAGCAATCGCTTTGGGGCAAAAGACTTGTCGTGTCGCTGAATATCAACGTGCCGTCGCCGTCGCGAGAGGTAAGCCCCAGCTTGTCCCCCACGGAGCCGTCGAACTCACAACTGTAAATCGCAGTGCCCTTGGCGCTCAAATTGGAAGCGACTATTTCCGCATAAGCGTCGAAATACTCGCGCGAAAGCGTTTGGCACAACGCCAAAAACTCCGTGTTGTCGCTTTCGATACTGTACCCGAAACCGCCGTGCCCTATGGAAAGGGAACCTGCGGATTTGAGCACCGCCGTCAAAAAGGACTTGGCGCAACAATGCCTTGTGTTGCGCACGGATCGGATTATTTCACTCTTTACGCTCTGTGAAAAAGTCATCGTTCCCAAACCCCACCAGTCGCACTTCCGTTTTGGCAAACAAGCCGAAGCGCTCCCACAGTGTTTTCCTTATGTGCTGTATCAATAAGTATATATCCAAAGCGGTCGCTTTGTCAACATTTAGCACGAAACCCGCGTGTTTATGGGACACTTCCGCCCCGCCTATACGAAAGCCTTTCAGCCCCGCCTCGTCAATAAGACGGGACACCGCAACGCTCTCGTGATAAAGCACGCAACCCGCCGATCTGCCGTTGAGCGGTTGACGGGACGCCTTTTGCCTCTGCATATATCCCACCGTATCCGCAACGCGTTGAGGAGTGGACTGCTCAAACTGCAACGACAAGGAAAGCACCGTCCAATCGGGACGATCGCAAAACACGCTCGTGCGCTTGCCCAACTTGCATTCGTCGGCGCCGATACGCACCACGCGACCGTCTTTGAGCGCCTTTACGCTTTTGAGTATGCCCGCCATGTCCTGCCCGAAACAACCTGCGTTGGTAACTACCGCTCCGCCCACGGTGGCAGGCAAACAGGCGAGAAATTCTCCCTTGCACAGCCCCCTTTGGCACAGCAGACGGGCAAGATACTTCGTAGATGTGCCCGCCAAAACTTCTGCGCGTTTGCCCCGTATCTTTACCCCGTTCATCGCCGTCGTAACCACCGCCACTCCGTCAAAGTCGTCGTCCGAAGCGAGAATGTTGCTTCCCCTGCCCACGGTGACGGTTTTTACGGCGTTTTTGCGAAGATATTTCAACGTCTTTGCGCACTTGGACGGAGTGTCGGGATACACGGTCAACGCAATACGTCCCCCTACTCCGAATGTGGTGAGTTGGGCAAAACTTTTGTTTTCGTCCGTTTTGACGCCAAGCGCGCGCATCTTCTTTTGTATCGTCCTGATGTCCGTCGTCATATCAGATAGCGAGAGTTTGTTTTGCCATGTCCCTTTGTCGGGCGATGGCTTGACTGTCGCCGAACACGTTGGGGACGTAAGCCGTTGACAGCCCCGTTTCGACGGCGGAGTACCTTTCTGCCGTGTAGAAGTTTTGTTCCGTCACCGAAAACAAGCACATGTTCGCAAGCGTCGACTGCGTTTGCTCGCTCAACAAAAATTCGACGTATTTTACGCAGGCGTCCGCCTTGTCGCCGTCTGTGGCAACGGCTATGTACTGCACCAGATCGGTGTAGCCCGTAAGAGGAGCGAAAGTAAGACTTTCTATCTTGCCGTTTGCTTCCTTTTGGGACAGTCGGTACATATCCCTCTGCGTGCCGAGAAGCGTCACCGCCGTGCGATTGGCGACAAATTGCTCGTACGCCTGATACTGCGTGGTGCTCTCGTCCAACGATACGTTTCCACGCCCTCCCGACATAGCCAATGCGGAAAGAGGGCTGTTGTAGGGGGTAAATCCGCACACGAGGGGAGAAAGCTCCACCGTAGTTTTGCCCACCTTGCGCGTGTAAGTTTGGGTGAGAGCGCTTGGCAAAAGTTCCCCGCTCAACATCTCGGCGCGGGCAAACAGACAGTAGGCGCCCGAATAGAGAGGTACAGCATACTGCACGCCGTTGATCTGTCCCGAAACAAGAAAATTATCCCTCACGTTCGCCACGCTTCCGTTAAAGGGCAAAATGCTTTCCTTTACGATGTTGCCCACTCCGCGAGAAAAGCAAACGATGTCGCAACGCTCCCCCTCGTTTAGTTTGGACTGCAATTGTTGCTCGGTAAGGGTGGTGACGTGTACGAAAAGTCCGCTGTTATCCTTCTCGAACAGGGCGGAACGTCCTTTGAGCCAGGCTTCGCGACTGCCTACTCCGCCTTCGAAACTTTCCACGTTCCACAACTCCACAACGCCTTGATAGCTTGCTCCGCTTTGCGTTTGCGGTTTGAGCGGAAGGCGAGGCAACGCCCATATCAACGCTCCCACCGCGCACATTATCACGGCAACGAGGGGAACAAAAGCCCATATCCTGCGTTTTTTGCACCCCATATCGCGTTTTTTCTCTTTTGGGACATCCGTTTCTACCCTTTTCCATTTGGTCACGACACTGCTCTCCTTTTTGTTGATACGCTATCATTGTATGCCTTGCTCGGGCGCATTATGGTCTTGTGCGTTGCACGCAAAAGAAAATATTTGGCAAGATTTTGTCGATGTCGCGCAGTGTGACCTTCCCAAAAGGCGACAGGGCGGACAATTTGGGTATTTACAACGGATGTTTTTTCAAGTATAATGTTAAATAGGGTAAAATCAAGCGTTTGCCCGCCCATTCTGCAAGGAGGATATATGAAACTCAACTACAAACGCACGATACTCGTAGGCTTTGCGTTCTTTTTGATAAGCGCATTTTGGCAAGCGTACGACACGATAATCCCCCTGATGCTCACCAACAAGTTCGGTTTGGATCAAACTTGGTCGGGCGTTATTATGTCGCTGGACAATATTTTGGCGCTGTTTATGCTTCCGCTGTTCGGCGCGCTCTCCGACAAAAAGGATACGCGCTTCGGCAAGCGCACGCCCTTTATTGTGATAGGCACCGTTGTCGCCATAGTGTGCTTTGTCGGGTTGACTTTTGCCGATACCGCACAACTCAAAAAGGTGCAGGAAGGCAACAAGGAAACTTACTGGGAACAAAACTACACCGTCGAAAACCGCGATTACCACAACATCACCAACAAGGACGTGGCGGAAACGTACACCGTGCGCGACTACGCCTCCAAGATGTACTTAAACAAAAGTTACGACCAACTGGACGATGAACAAAAAGCCCAAGTGGAAAATTGGTATAAAAGCGACGACCTCAACTACGACACCGTTTACGTCTACGAAAAGAATTCGGACAGCTACCGCCTGTGCAAAAATGACGACGATTCATTGGTATTTGCCGATACGGGCGAAAGTATCGGTTCGGCAAAAACATCCAACGCGTATTCTGCGCTGGTAAGCGAGGCGGAAGCGCAATTTGCCAAAGGGGTGATGAAAGCCAATTGGTGGATACTGCTCATATTCATAACGATATTGCTGGCGGTGCTCATTTCCATGGCGACGTTCCGTTCGCCTGCGGTAGCGTTGATGCCCGACGTCACGGTAAAACCGCTGAGGAGCAAGGCAAACGCCGTGATAAACCTCATGGGCACGGCGGGCGGATTGCTTGTGCTTGTGTTGGGCATGCTGTTCGGCACAGGCAAAGTGAAAAATCAATTGATGAACTACACCTACTTTGTGTTGGCAGTCAGCGGAATAATGCTTGTTGCGCTTGTGATATTTGTCTTTACCGTAAAGGAAAAGCGTTGGAACGCCGAAATGTTGGAGGCGCAGGCGCAACTGGACGAGGAACAACCGCAACCCGAGGAAACGGCGCAGGACAGCAAACTATCCAAAGACAAGCTCAAATCGCTGATACTGATACTCGCCTCCGTTGCGCTGTGGTTTACGGGCTACAACGCCATCACAAGCAAGTACAGCGTGTACGCGCTGAACGTGCTCAACAAGGACTACAACACCACTTTGATGATAGCGCAGGGCGCGGCGATAATCGCCTATGTGCCCGTGGGCTTGATAGCAAGCAAGATCGGTCGCAAAAAGACGATACTTGCAGGCATAGTTATGCTTGCAGGCGCCTTTTTCGGAGCGATATTCGTATCCGCATCCAGCCCCAATGTGTTGCTGTGGATATTGTTTGCCCTGGCGGGGATAGGTTGGGCAACTATCAACGTAAACAGCTTCCCCATGGTCGTGGAACTGAGCAAAGGCGCAAATATAGGCAAGTACACGGGCTACTACTACACCGCATCCATGGCCGCGCAGGTGATAACGCCCATACTTTCAGGCGCGCTGATGGATGGTTTCGGCACCATGCGCATTTTGTTCCCTTACAGCGTGATATTCGTGGCAGGCTCCTTTGTGACAATGCTGTTTGTCAAGCACGGCGACAGTAAACCCGTCGCACCCAAGGACAAGTTGGAAATGTTGGCAGGCGGTGACGACTGATAACGCAAATCTGCCTTGTTTGCTTGCGTTTTGCGCCACGCACGCGCCACAAGATAAGCCCTCGCGCGTTGACTACCACAAACGAGAAAATGCGCGACGCAACGTTGCATGCCCGCGTTTGCGGTGATATCGGCTTGCGCCCTTGCCAAGACAAAACGCATGTCCGTTGATAAACGCCGAAAACAAGAGACAGTCACATTGACTATTTTTACAAATCGATACAAAAACAAACGGCTTGAAAACACTGCTTTCAAGTCGTTATTTTTGTACACATATCCACAACGGCGCTTGCCGTCATATTTGGGCGGACAAGTTATTCTTTCCTATCGCCGTCCCCTGCGCTCTGTTCGTCGCCCTCTTGGGCGCACAATTCGCCACCGTTTTGTTGAACGTTCGATCCATCGTCGTTTGCCTCGTCCCGTTGTTCGTCGCTTGACTCATTCCGCAATTGTTTACCGCTCTCTTCAACGTCGGGCAAAGTAGATTCGGCAATGCCCACAAACAGTTTGGCGGGCACGGCGCGCAATATGAACCACACGGCAAAGCCCACTATCACGCCTGCCAATATCCCAAGCAGGGCAAGCCAGGGCATGTAGGCGAACATCTCGGGAGTAGCGCTTATCAGGCAAAACACGACGTTTTGCGTCATGTTGTGCATAACTGCCGATACCACCGAAATTGCCACTATGCTCACGCGCGGATAGACAAATTCCACCAACAAAGCGGAGGTCGCAACGCTCACCAAGCCTGCGGTAAGGCTGTACAACAACGTGGACACGTTGCCCGTAAACAGACTGCCCAGCGTGGTGCGCACCACTACAAGCACGATCGCGTCCACGGGACCGAGCACAAACACCGCCAACAGCGAAAAAATGTTGCTCAACCCCATTTTGGCTCCCGGCAACAACATGGACGGGAACAGACTCTCCACCATGAACATTATCAATGCCATAGCCGTAAGCACTGCAAGCGTCGCTATGCGCTTGGCGGTAAATAAAGTTTTTCGTCCGACCTTTTTCACGACACAATTGTACAATATTTTACCGCTTTTGGCAAGCGTTGTTTATCGCCCTGCCGTATGTGCCCGAAACAGGCGCACAAAAGCTGCTTATTTTTTGCCGTAAAAGGCGCATATATAAGTTGAAAAAATATCCGCAATGTAGTATAATTTGTTTGCACAGGAGGTAAATATGTCCAAAACAAAAAAAGCTCTCAAAGAAGATGGCGAAAAGATCAAACAGCGCATACGTTCCATGCGTCCTGCACGGTTGACATTTCTCTCCGTCATGTTCATCATCACGGTGATAACGCTTGTGTTTTACGAGCCGTTGTTCTCTACCGATCCGGAAAAAAACATCTTTCTCAACGACGAAACGGGCAAGATAGACACGGGCGTGCTGTTTTTCGACCAAGTGATATCGATAATACCCACCGCTCTCAAATGTATCCAATCTGTGACGATACTGCTTATCCTCGCCACCGTCATCGACCTGATAATAAACCGCGCCTGCGGAAAATCTTCTCGCGGAGTGACCATTTCGGGGTTGTTGAGCAACTTGCTCAGTTGGCTTACCGCCATTATCTTTGTGATAATCGTTCTGTCCTCCTTCGGCGTGGACACCACCGCGTTGATAACGGGCGCAGGAGTGCTTACGCTTATCGTAGGCTTGGGGATGCAATCTCTCATTGCCGACATCGTTGCGGGGTTGTTCATTGTGTTTGAAAACGACTTCAACGTGGGCGACTACATATCGGTGGACGGCTTCCGCGGACAGGTGCTGTCTATCGGAGTGCGCACTACCAAACTTAACGGCGTTGGAAACATCAAGATCATCAACAACAGCGATCTGCGCGGAGTGATAAATCTCGATCTCGAACCCACCTACATCAAGACGCTCGTAGACATCGAATACGGCGCAAAACTGCCCGAAGTGGAACAGATAATTCGCGAGCACGAAAGCGAACTATGCGTTCCCCATGCCGTAGACACCCCAGTCTACAACGGAGTTGCCAATCTCGGCGCAAGCGGAGTGACGCTTCAATTCAGTTGCCATTGTCGAGAAGAGGACATATTCAGCGCGTCCCGCGAACTTAACGGAACGGTCAAAAATCTGTTTGACAACCACGGCATAAGCATTCCCTTCCCGCAGATCGTCGTGCACCACGAATAGCACCCCTCAAATGCGTTTGGCGAAGCGATGTATAGCACGTACGCAAAGTTTTAGTAGCTTTGCGGTGTTGTCCCCGACTATCGGCAAATATGTTTTGTTTGTGCACGCCCTGCCCCGTTAGCAGGTGCAAGCGACACAAATAACCAATGCAAAACCCCGACGTTTTGTACCGAACGGTACGACGTCGGGGTAATTGTTTACATTCTACTCAATGCGTAGCGCAAGCGTTATCAATAGGCGCGAGCGACCAAGGCGACTACCAAGTTTTCCGCGCTATCCTTTCTACCGCAACATGTGCACACGTCTTGGAAGGGGCGTTCGTCCAACATGACGCGAACGGTCGCCTGAAACTTCTCCTTGAAAAGCGCCTCGCATGCGGGATCTTTGTCCCACACCACTTTGGCGAAGCATTTGCTATCCAATATCTCGCCCAATTCGTCCATATTGCGGGCAAGTTTGACGTGACTGTCGCGAAAAGCCAACGATTTGGCGTACATATTGCTTTGGATCTGTTGCATAAGTTCGCTTGCTCTGTCGGCAAGATCATCCAATGGCAGGGTGAACTTTTCGCAAGTGTCGCGACGGGAACATGTAGCCACGCCTTGCTCTATGTCGCGCGGACCAATCTCTATGCGCAGGGGCACGCCCTTCATTTCCCACTCGTTGAATTTCCAACCGGGGCTTTGGTCGCGCGTGTCCAACTCTACGCGCAATCCCGCCTTGCGAAGTTGCTCGGCTACCTCTACCGCCTTTTCCGAAACGCCCTCTTTGTGCGCGGCGACGGGTATCACCACCACCTGAACGGGCGCAACCTTGGGCGGAAGCACCAAACCGCGTTGATCGCCGTGCGCCATGATTATTGCGCCGATAAGTCGTGTGGACACTCCCCAACTGGACTGCCACACATATTTGTGCGTGCCGTCTTTGTCGAGGAATTGGATGTCGTAGGCACGGCTGAATTTTTGTCCGAAGTGATGCGTGGTGCCCGCTTGCAGACTTTTGCCGTCCAACATCATTGCTTCCATGCCGAATGTTGCCTCGGCTCCCGCAAATTTTTCCTTTTCGCTCTTTTGCCCGATAAACGTGGGCATTGCCAACACGTCGCGAGCAAAATCTGCATAGAGATGAAGCATATCCAACGTTTCCGCCATAGATTCCTCGCGCGTGGCGTGTATGGTGTGACCTTCCTGCCACAAAAATTCCGACGTGCGAAGGAAGGGACGGGTGGTCTTTTCCCAACGCACAACGTTTGCCCACTGGTTGAGCTTCAAAGGCAGATCGCGATAGCTATTGATCCATTTGGAGTACATGTTGCAAATTATCGTTTCGCTTGTAGGACGGATAACGACAGGTTCTGCCAAAGTTTCTCCGCCTGCCACGTTGACAACGGCGACCTCGGGCGCAAAGCCCTCCACATGCTCCGCCTCCTTGTTGAGCAGGCTCATGGGGATGAGCATGGGGAAGTAGGCATTTTGGTGCCCAGTGGCCTTGAAACGTGCGTCCAACTCGCGCTGAATGTTTTCCCAAATGGCGTAGCCGTAGGGACGGATCACCATGGTGCCCTTTACAGGTCCGTAGTCTACAAGTTGTGTTTTGAGTACTACGTCGGTGTACCACTGCGGAAAATCGACGTCCATATCCGCGATTTCTTTTACAAACTGTTTTGCCATATTATTTACCGCTCCTTGAAGCATGATTTTTGGATAAACGCACGAGGAAAATACATTTCAACGTGCGTTTACAGTATAATTCAGTCCGAAGTTTTTGTCAAACTGATTTGGGTACTAATAACGATCGCAAAGGTCACTTTGCCTCCTCGCTCGGCGCAAGGCGAAGCTTCGCCCTGTTGTTGATGTGTTCCAACGGAACAAAAGCCACCGAAAACAGCACCAAGTTGCACACCGTCTGCGTGACGAAAAAACTTATCCCCGCAACATACATGACGGCAAAGCGACCGAACACGTTGTCGAAATCGACAAAAAAGCCCTTGCCTGTGTAGCCCACCATTGTGTCTACAAAGGAAGTGAGCACGCCGAACAATATCGTCATTGCCACCGCAACAAGCGTTACGATAACTACTTTGGCAACTTTGTTTCCAAAGCGGATCTTGCCCAACAAACAAAAGACCAACGCCAACATGTTCCAATGGACAAGATAGGATATTATCCAAGTATTCACACCCCATATTGCCATATCCACCGCGATAAACACGTTTACCGACGGAAAAACCACTTTGGCGCCCCACACGAAGGCGCACACTGCAATGAGCAATGTCACCACCTCCACGTTGGGCAAAACCGCCAATGCTTCCTTTCCTCCCACTAAAAGCGCAGAGTACATTGCGGATATCGCCAACAGTATTGCGTTGTATTTGTGTTTTGCCTTCATATTGTTCCGTTTGTCAATAGGAAGCTATCTCAAAGTAAATTACCGCTCCCTGCTCTACCGTCATCTCGCTTATGCCCACCTGCGAGGATACCAGCGTCACGTCGCCCACCGTGTAGGTGGTAACGCCCGCATAATTGCCCTTGTCCTTGGCAACGCTCGTCAGCACGGTGACGTACTCGTTTTTGGATGCGTCGGGGGACAGACCGCCTATTTTGTTGATGTATTTGCCATATTCGCTCTCCGTCCAATCTACGTTAAGCTCCGCTTCCTGCGCGAGATATTCTATGACGTCTTCGCCCGTTTTCATATTTTCGGTAAGCGTCACCGTATAGCTTGTGTAGTCCTTGTCGCCGTTTTTGATGATGACTGCCATTTGACCGTCTTTCAGTTTGGGAAGCGTCAGCTCTTCAAGTTGCTTTGCCACGGGCTTGTCCACGCAAGCGACCAACGCAATGCAACAAATGAACAGCAGGACGGACAAAACCCACGTTGTAAATCTTGTTTTTTTCATTTTTTTCTCCTTTAATTTTATTCGATCGCAAGCAATTTTCCACAAAAAAAGACCGTCGTTTTTTTCGACGGCGCAAAGTAAGCCTTGCCCTCACTTGGAAAAGGACAGGCAAATACCAAGCGCTCTCTTTCGTCGAAGAAATGCTTTGCTGTTTCCCTGCGGTCGGGCATTAGGACTTGTTTGTTGCCTTGGCAAAAAGCAACACTTAACCTCAGCGGGACTGTCAATGATTTGCACATTGTTTCCCCGCAAATGCGCTTGTTTCAGCGCAACCCGCAGGCGCTATGGATCGTATTCGTATTGTACCACACAAAAATTCAAATTGCAACAAAATAACGAACTGTCGCATTGCCCGCGCAAGCAACCGTAAAATAAGATATACAAAAAACGGTTCTGCGAAAAAGATCAGGGTGTTACGACAAACGAAAATAGTTCTCTTTCTTTTAATATTTTTCCTTTCTCCCAACATTTGACATAGAGCCATAATTATACAAAAAACGACTTGAAATGGTTTTTCAAGCCGTCTTTGATTTGGCGTAAAAGTGCTTAACGCAACAACCCTTGTGCAAGGATATTATTCCTCTTCTTCCGCCTTTGCCAAAAGTTGCAATGATATAGGCGTGGGTGAAGATTTCTTTATCGTGTCGGGATCGAATTTCACTATCGTAAGTCCGCCTGTGGACGTTGCGGTGATGATATAGGAAACGGAATCGTATGTCACAAAGTCGGGTTGCGCCCAACCTGTCGCGCTTGCAAGGCTCTTGGCATAGGGTTTGCCTGACTGCTGTTCCGTGGTGTTGTTGAGGTCCAACGTGTAGCTGATGCTATCCGCCGTGTAGTACAGCGTGTCGCCCTCGATGCGGTCGATAGTTATAGAACTGTCGTTGTAGGCGGGATCGAGAAGGGTGAGGGGCTTGGTGCTTCCATCGGCGTCCTGCGTGACGTAGATGCCGTAGAAAGTGCCAACAACGTCGTCTACAATGCTCTTGGTGAACACCGCTTTGCCGTCCTTCCAGGCTTTCAGTCCACTCAAAGAGGAATTGTACAAAGCTACTGTGTGGTTGTTGTTTGTTACCGCCTGCTTGGCGTAGTACAGCACCGTACCGCTGATAGAGCTGTTTTCGCTGTCCGCTATGGTGTAGTAGACCTGTCCGTTGTTGACGGATTGAATGGTATAGCTGATGTTGCCCGCCTCTATTTGCTTTTCGCCGTCGTGTTCGTGCACTTCGTATGTGTCGTTGGGCACTACCACGTCGTACTTGTCCGAGCCGACGGAAAGTTTGCATATAGCGTAGTACTTGTCGATGAAGAACAGGCACTTGCCCGCCACGTCCCAGTTGACGCTGTTGTAGACGTCTGCCACATCCTCCGCCTCGTTTGTGCCGTTAGTGGTCACCTGAGTGCTTGTGCCACTTTGCACGTCCAACTTGTAAAGAAGGCTGTCCATCAAATAGGTGGCGACAACTTTGCCTTGGGACTCGCTAAACCAAATCTGCGCCGAGTTGTTGGTAAACACAAAGTGACGCTTGGCGTCTCCACCGCCCAGATCGTAGCTCATCAAAACCAATTGAGACGTAAGCGAATCTCCGCCTGCGGTGAGTTGATCGTTGGGGGTGAGGATATAGATGCGGTCGCCGAAAATGTACAGTCCGTTAAACTGCGTTGTAGTCGTGTTTCCGCTGTAATAGATGTTGGGAACCACCGTTTGAGCATGATCGCGAACGTACTGCTCGATATCCTTCGTCTTTTCGGAAGACGTTTTGTTAGCGTCGTCCTGAATGGCAAACATACCTGCCAAATCGGCAAGTTTGATGCGCACAACGCTTCCCACGCGCGGAGCGTCCACCACGTCGTTTGTGTAGCTGTTGGTAGCGTTGACGTCGCTTGTGTATCCGTTGATGTAGTACAGCCATTCGCCGTAAGTTACCGCAATTCCGCCGTTGCCTTCAACGCTTCCGCTTTGAGGGATCTCCACCGCTTTGAAGGGCTGTTCGGAACAAGCCGTCAAAACCAATGTCGCCACTAACAAAAGCGCAACGGTCAAAATCATAAATTTTTTTGCTGATGTATTTCTAAACATTACACTACTCCTTCGGTAGATAGTACATACGAGATAGATTATAGTACAAAAAGCAAAAAAACGCAACAATTTTACGGTAATCTTTGCAAAGCAAGTCAATAAATATACAAAATAACTAAACCAAATTGTTAAGCGCGGATATTTGCCCCGTATCCGCGTCCTGAAAAAGCATCCAAAAGGATGTGGGAGCGTTGTCCACAAACACAAAGTCCTTGTCCGAAATGCCCTCCTTTTCGGCAGGCAAGCCGTAACAGATGTACTTGATCTGCCCCTCTTTTTGCAAAACGCCCAGCACAAAGTACTTGTCCGACTTGGGAAAGTCGATACGGACAAAAAAGGAATCACGATATTTGCGTATCAGTGGATAGTAAGGCGGAAACTGCACAAAAACTTTGCTTATTTCCTCTTTGACGCTCATGTAGTAGTCGGCGCGACCGCCCGTTGCGTAAAAGCGTTCGAATGCGTCGCTGTACTCGGAGACGCTTCGGTACCGCTCGTCCGCCTTGACTTTCAACCTGTCTACCGCTCCTTCCGCGTCGTAAAAGTTTTCCGTAGAGGCGACAAACTGCTCGTATGCGCTTGCGTCCGTATCGGGAAGTTCCTCCCGCGCAAGTTCGTTCATTTGCCTGCGAAGGCTGTCGCAGACGTTTTCGCCTATGTATGCGCGCGCCGCTTCGAAGCACCTATCCTCTTTTTTTACCAACAGGCAACTCACCTTGTCCAAATTTTGTTTGGGAATGTCGAAAGTGCAGTTGTTTAGGGTGTTGAGTTTGTGCGCATAGGGTACGCGCCCGAAAGCAAACAATATCCACCACTCCCCCAACATGCGCACGTCGGCGTTTGTCACAAACACCGTGACGGTAGTGTTCGATCTGTCGCTTTTGACCAGTTTGACCAATCCGCACAATTCCTTGCCCCGTTGGGCAAAGCGCGCGTCCGTTTGCTGTAAAATGAGTATTCTCTTGCTGTACATGATGTTTCTCCTGTCACCCACCATTGTACCGCAGTATTTAACGCCAAAGGGTGCAAATATCGTCGAAAATACGCTTTGTTGGTCGAAACGCACGTGCAATCGCGCAAACGCTTGTGCATAACCACCACGCATTTTGTTCGTTCCGCTTGATGAACAGATTTTTTGCGCACCGCGATCGATTGTCTTGAAAAACTGCCCGACGCGCTTTTGCTCGGGCAGGGATATGTCACTTCTTTTCGATAGCCGATTTGTAACTGCTCTCCGACAGCTCCTTGAAACGGATCTTCGCGCTTATGCGATTCAAGATCGCCTTCATTGCCACATCCATTTCACTGCCCTCGGTGTAGTCGCTTGCCACATAAAAGTCCACGCGATCCTCCTTGACGAGGTAGGTGGCGTCGGCAGGATATTTGTAAACGCCAATCGCATAGCCTCCGCGACTGCGCGTCAGCTTCATGCTGGGCACGTCGGTAAGTCCGTCGCCGATGTAGATCATGTTCTCAAAGGGCACGACGCGTTCGTTTTGGGGCATGTACATGTTGAGTTTTTTGTGTTCGCCCATGTCCTCCACGCCTTTGTTTATGCGGTAGAGAAACTGCGTTTTGCTGGTGTAGTTGATGGCGACGCTGGGCCATATCACTTTGCCGTTTTCATCATAGAGATAGTCGCAGGCAAAGATGTTGTAAAATTCTTTGCCTATGTCGCACCCCTCTATCATGTATTTGAGTCCGCAGGAAATGATGTAGTGACGTATTTCCAAGCCGAGACTTTCGCCGTAGTCGTTTACGCGCTTGAACCAAGTGTCCACGCCGTCGAAAAACTGCACGTCCTTGCCCATTTTGCGCAGGGACTCGGGGGAAAGGTCGATGCCCTTTTCGTTGGCTTTTTTCGCCATGAGAAGCATGTACGCCAAAATGTGGTCCATGCTGTTTTCTTGGGCGAGTTTGTCGCAATTTGTCCAAAACTCGCTTGGAGACATGCCCAAAGCGGGGATAAAGGTAAATTCCTGCATGTCGCGCGTGGAAAGGGTGTTGTCGAAGTCGTAGATGAGAGCTATTATCGGTTTGCCCATGTTTCCTCCTTAAATACGAAATATTACCGCCGTCTGCGGTGCGAGCACGGTCACGCCGTTTTGCACAGTGGCGCTTCCCAACTCGAAAATTTTGTCTGATACAATGGTGTTCATGGTCTGTTGCGTATCGGTGGGATTGAACGCAACGGCAATGCCACCGCCTCTCGCATAGCACAGCACACCGCCGTCACCGCACTCCAACACTTCAAAAGACGCGTCCGCTTGCAGACAGGGAATTTCGTGACGCAAATTGTTGAGCGCGCGAACGACCTGCCACAAGGAGTTTTGACGTTGCATCTGATCGCGTACGCAGGGGGCGTTGTCCGTTCTGTCGATATCCAGATACAATTTTTTGCGATCCGCAACGGAAAAACCCGCATTTGTTTGGGCGCTATCCCACTGCATGGGCGTGCGACTGCCCGTACGATGATAGCCTCCCTCCTTGGAGGGTTGCGGAATGTAGCGCATGCCTATCTCGTCGCCGTAGTACACAAAGGGCGCCCCGGGCAATGTGAGCAAAAACACAAACGCCAAAGGCAACTCGCTGTCGTCCAAAAAGTTGCTCAACCGCACCACGTCGTGGTTTCCGCTTATCACGCAGATGTATCCGTTGTCCTTGGTGGCGTTGAGTTCTTCGACGTAACGCCTCAGCATATCCCGCGCGGAAACGTGCGCCGTTTTGCAAAAGTATGCGCTACTGCCCTGCTCGTTTTGACGGTAAAACGCGTAGTCGGTGAGTTTGTCGCCGTGATGAAGCAAAAAATCTCCGTGAAAGCCCGCCAAGTTGATGGAACGGGGCGCATTGCACCACTCGGAAATAAGCACGGCTTCGGGATAGTCCCTGTCCAGCATTTTGCGCACTTTGCGCCACAGCGAAGCCGTCGCGCTCTTGTCCTCGTCGTTTTTGACAAGGCTGTCCGCCATATCCACTCTGAAACCGTCCGCGCCCTTGTCCAGCCAAAAGCGCATCACCTTCATCATTGCGTTGAGGGTGCCTTTTACGCGCTTGTCCTTGTAGGAAATTTGCCAACGGTCGTCAGTGATCTTGTTGAACCCGTAGTTGAGGGCAGGTTGTCCCACAAAGAAATTGAGCATGTAACTGCCGTCGCGGTCGGCATTGCCCGTTACCCAACTGTAACCCTGCGGTCTTTCCCAAGCGGAGTTGCTCCATATGTAGCGGTCGGAATACCTGTTGCGCGCAGGCAGGGCGCTTTGCTTGAACCACCTGCATTTATCCGACGTGTGCCCGGGCACAAGGTCCAAAAGCACATGGATACCGCGCTTGTGCGCCTCCTCGAACAGACGGCACAGATCCTCGTTTGTGCCGTAGCGCGGAGCCACCTTGAAGTAGTCGGCTACGTCGTAGCCTGCGTCTTTGAAAGGGGACGCGAAACAGGGATTTATCCACAGCGCGTTGAAACCGCTTGCCTGTATGTAGTCCAACTTTGCCGTTATCCCGTTTATGTCGCCGATACCGTCGCCGTTGCTGTCGTAAAAACTTTGCGGATATATTTGATAAAAAATTGCTTCTCCGAGCCACTTTGGCATGTTTTTCATTGTTTTCCTCCTAAACGTGCGAATCGTCCCCTTCGTCGCGCTTACGAGAGCGCTTTTGACGAATGCCGACTTTCACTTATATACTATGACAGTAATATATTACTACACAAACGCACAAACTTCAATACTTTTTTCTCTTTTTGCGCAAAAATATATTGAAACGCAAAAAAAACGCCCGCAAGGGGCGATTTTTCAAAGCAGAGGCGAAAAGACCTTGACGATCGCGCGCAAGAACCGTCCGCCCAACGTCTGTTTGAGCATATCTTTTTGCATAAGCATGGACCGTTGTTGCGTTTGTTCGAAGTCCCTTTCTATATCCGCGATTGCAGGCGACTTGTACATCCACACGCCGTTTTCGAAGTGATGCACGAGGGAGCGGTAGTCCAAGTTGACGGTGCCCACGATGGCTATCTCGCCGTCGGCAAGATAACTTTTGGCGTGCACAAACCCGGGGACGTATTCGAATATCTTGACGCCCGCGTCCATTAGTCGGGGGTAATAACTGCGCGTCATGCCGAAAACCAACTTTTTGTCGGGAATGTGAGGCGTGATTATGCGCACGTCCACTCCGCGAAGCGCGGCGCGTTCGATGGCTTGCGAAAGCTCGTCGTCTATTATGAGGTAGGGCGTGGTAAGATATGCGTACTTTTTGGCGTGTCCCAACAAGTTGATGATGGCGTCCTTTGCCACCTGCCTGTCGAAAACAGGGCGCGGACCGTCGCCGAAGGGTACCACATAGCCCTCCGCGACGGAAAGTTGTTCTTCAACAGGTCGTTCTTCGGAAAGTTGCTCTTCTGAAAGTTGCTCCTCGACGTAGAACACGGAGCAATCGTCGCGTATCTTTGTGTTGAGCACATAGTCGGCAAGGAAAAGGCGCGTCAACTCGTTGACGGCGCTACCTTCGAGGCGCAAGCCCACGTCCTTCCAATGCCCGAAGCGCACTATCTCGTTGATGTATTCGTCGGCGATATTCACTCCGCCAGTGTAGCCCACTCTGCCGTCTATCACCGTTATCTTGCGGTGAGAACGGTTGTTGAATTTGTTGTTTGCCTGCGCGCGCAATTTACTGAAAGGCACACAGGTTATGCCCTTTTTTTGCAACCGCTTGTAGTAGTCGCCGGGCAACGTGCGCATACAGCCGATGTCGTCGTAAATTACGCGAACGTCCACCCCCTGTTGCGCCTTTTGCACGAGCACGTCCAAAACGGTGTTCCAAAACTTGCCCTCTTGCAATATGAAGTACTCCATAAAGATGAACTTTTGCGCCTTTTTGAGATCCTCCACAAGGGCGGGAAACAGCAATTCTCCCAAAGGATAGTAGGTGACTCGGGTATCAGTGTAGATGTGAGTGCCTGCAAGCCGTTTGAGCATAACAGCCTGCGAATAGGCGTCCTCGCTTTGCAGGGCAAGCGTGTCTGCGTCCTTGCCGTCCTTAAAAGCCGTGCTCTCGGTGTAGATAAGTTTGAGACGGCTCCTCTGCGTGGGCGAAAGTTTGCGCGAATAGAACATAAAGTAGCACATAAATCCCACAACAGGCAAAAGCATCACAAAGAACAGCCAAGGCACCTTGTAGTCGGGATTATCCGTGCCTGCGATTATGCTTATCGCAACAGCCAATTGAGTTACCACTTCTGCCACAATGGAATACAAATTGCGTATGCTGAGAAGCACCATTAACGTCATCACCAACGCAATTTCCAACAAAATGAGCAAAATGTTAAATACAAACCGAAAGGGCAGATACTTTTTCGGACGTTTTTTCATAACCACCTCTCGGGCATAGTGTAACGCCAAAACGTGTTTTTGTCAAGAGACGTTAAAAATATATGCAACTGCACAAAGCGTTTGCGTCGTTCCGAGCATGCTCAAAGGGACGTTTTTATCCCTTTGAGGCGGGCGGAACGTCCTCTTTTTGCACCCCATCTGCCGATTTTTCTTGTGACGACTCCGTTTCGTCCTGCGCAGTCTGAACGTCCGACGCGGTATCGGACTGCGCCTCGTCGCCAAACGACTGCTCGCCGATCGACACGTCCCCCGAAGGCTCACCGTCCGACAAGTCGCCGTCAACGGCATTTTTGTCAAACCGAATACGCTTTACTATGCAGTAGAAGCAGGGAATAAGCACCAACGTCACAGCCGTGCCCAGCAACAAACCCCCGAGCACCACTATGCCCATGGGCTGCATGAGTTCTCCGCCCCGTCCCAAGCCGAGCGCGAGGGGCACAAGCGCAAGCACGGTGGTAAGCGTTGTCATGAGTATCGGTCTGAGACGCGTTTTGCAACCTTCTACCACCGCTTCCTGCGGAGAAAGTCCTTCCTCTATGAGAGCGTTTATCTTGTCTATCATGACGATAGCGCCGTTTACGATAACGCCCATCAACATTATCAAGCCCACAAAGGACACCACGTTCAACGTCATGCCCGTTATCGCCAGCGCCAAGAAACCGCCCGTAAAGCTGAAAGGTATGGACATAATGACGATAAAAGGCTTTGTCAAGCTTTCGAACTGGCACGCCATGACGCTGTACAACAGCACAAAGGCGGCAATAAGCGATATCACCAAGCCGTCGAATGCGTCGTTGAGGTAACTCGTCACTCCGCCCTCGGCATATTCCACGCCTTCAAAGCCCGACAGCGCTTCCTTTACCGTTTTGGATATCGTTTTTCCTGCCGAACCCGAATCTATCCCGTAAATTTCCAGATCTATGCTTGTGCTGTACTTGCCGTTTTTTCTGTGTATTTCCGAAAACACCTCTTCCTCGACGTACAGTTTGCCCTCTTCGTTTTGTTTGAGCACGTCCCTCAGCAACACGGCGCCGTTGTCGTCAAACCCCACCACGATGTCGCATATGTCGTCGATATCCCTTTCGATATCGGCAAACTGCACCGTTACGGCAAGCGTTTGTCCGTCTACCGTCACGTTTGCGGCTTGGTATCCGCTCATGCCCACGCGCAACAACATCACCGCCGTTTGATAGTCCACGCCCCGCTCTACGCAAAGCGTCCTGTCCAACGTAAAGGATATTTCCTTGCTACGCTCGGGAGTGTTGTCCAATGCCGACACGATGTGTTGCGGATCAGCAGTGAGTAACCGCTCACGCACCGTTTGCGCGGCCTGTCGCAAAGTGTCCATGTCGTCGCCGAGAAGTTCCACCGACTGACCGGACATACCGCCCGTAACTTCCGCCACCACGCCGTCCATTTCGCGCACGGTGACGCTTTTGGCTTGTACGTCAACGTCTTTGAGCAAATTGCGTATCTCCTGCACCGTTTCCGTCGTGTCGAGGCGAGATGTGTCCGTCTGTATGCGTATCACTCCGCTGTTGCTCGTTGCAAGCAAACCCTGCTTGCCCACCGTAACGGCTATGTACTCCAATTTGTCACCGAAGTGTTGCGACACCGCGTCCGCCACCTGTTTGCCCGCCTGCTCGGCGTCTTCGAGGCTCACAGACGCGTCGAAACCGACGTCGATCTCTATGACGCCCTTGTCTACGCTGGGCATAAACTCGGTGCCCGTCGTAAACACCAACGCCACGCTTGCGCCGAACAGCACCAACGCCACCAAGCATACAAGCAGGCGTTTGGTGAGAACTTTGGAAAGTATCTTGCCGTAGCCCTTTTCCAACTTGCTTATCGACGCGTTGTTCAAGCGCGTGCGCAACTTTTCCACGCGCGCCTTAAAGGCTTCCCGTCGCTGTTCGCGCTTGCCGTTGTTTCTCTCGCGCGGTTCCATATCCTCGTAGGTGCCTATTTCGGTGTAACTGCCGTCGGGGTTGCGCTTGTAGCGTTTGCGCGGAGATCTGCGGTAAATGAGGTGATAAAGAGATGGTATCACCGTGACTGCCACGATAAGGGACATCACTATGGAGAACAGCACCGCCCACACCAGATCGTAGAATATTTCGCGAGTAAGCCCGCGGGCAAAAAGTATCGGGAAAAACACGCACACGTTGGTAAGCGTGGATGCGAGCAGGGATCCCGCCACCTCGCGCGTGCCGTTGAGACAGGCGTCGTACACGCTTTCGCCCCTGTCGCGACGTTTGGTTATGCTTTCCAACACCACAATGGAGTTGTCCACCAACATGCCTATGCCCACGGCAAGTCCGCCGAGGGACACGAGGTTGAGGGTGATATTCATTGCCCACAACCCTATGAGCGCCACCAAAACGGAAAGGGGCATGGTTATGGACACCACAAGAGAGGAGCCTATCTTGCGCACAAACAGGTATATGACAAGCACTGCCAGCACTCCGCCGATAATAATGGACGTAAGCACATTTTGGATGCTGTCCGTGATGAACTGCGCCTTGTCGTCCAACAATTCCACGTTGCTTACCGTTTCGGTGTCGGCAATGACGCGCTTTATTTCGGACACCACGTCCGTTGTGTTGGCGTCGGAAACGGCGTACACCTCTATCGTTGCGGAGAGCATGCCGTTGTATTGCGCAAAAGCCGTATCGTTGTTGTATTCTACAACGTGCCCGACGTAGGCAAGGGGCACCGTCAACTTGTCACCGTCGTCAAAATCGCACAACCGCACAAGGCGCACGGTGTCCTCGGTGAGCGCAATGCCCAGGTCGATATCCAATGCCAACTCGTCGTACAGTTCCAACAACTCTGCGTCGGTAAACACAACGTATTGCCCGTAGGAGTAGTAGTTTTGAGCAATTTCGTCCTCCGTCGGGTGCAACTTGTTTCCGTTTTCGTCCACAAGATCGCCGTCGGAATCTACAAGACGCCCGAACGCGTTTACATTGTAGCCGTTTACCGCCAAATTGCCATTGTCGTCCCTTACGACCTCAACGCCGTTGCCGTACACCGCTTTGCCTTCGTTGTTGATGTGTTTGAGCTTGAAATTGCGCAATTTTCCCACAAGGCAATCGTCCGTGGCGTTGGAAGCGACGTTTTCGGTTCCCGACTTTGGGGTAAAAATATCCGTACGCAAAATGTGCACAAAGGTGGGCGTCAAAAGCGCTTCTGCTTCTTCCATGGTAATTCCAAGCGGAAAATGCATGTCCAACAACGTTTGCAATGTGTTCAAAAGTTGAACGCGCACTTCCTCGTCGGAAAGGGGAGCCGTGCCGTTTTGCTCGGCGGAAGATTCGAAAGTGTTTATCAAGCCTTTTAGTTGTATGATTTGGGGCAATCTGCCGTTTATCGCTTCGTCAAATTCTTCCAACGAGCAGTAGGCGATGCTTTGCACCGTCTGTTTGAGGGTGCCCAAACTGTTCAGTATATCCGCGCCCAATTGCAACTGAACGGGCAAACGCATAACGTCCAACAAGCTTGTGGCGTCGCTTGCATTGCGCACAGACACCGTGGTGCCGTCCTGCATGACCGTGCCGAGAGGTATGTTGAGATTTTCGTTTTGGAGCGCCTGCACGGCAAGCAATGCCGTCATGTCCAGTCCGTCCAACGCCGTTATTCTGATCTGCCTTTCGGGAGTGCCCAAAACGCTTACGGAGCCGACGCCCTCTATGCCGTTGAGTTTGGTTGCAAGCGCATGCGCGTCTGCGGAAAGCTGTTGGGTGTTACCCGAAGCGTTGTACACGGCTATCGTCGCCGTGGCAGTGCCGTTCATATCTATCTTGATGTAGTCGGGATCGCCGCAACCGTCGGGGAAGGAAACGGAGGAAAATGCGTCCTCGATAGCCTCTATCTTTTCGTCTATATCCGTGCCGTAGTCGAAGGTGAGCACCGCAACGGAAGCGTTGTCGTAGGAAGTGGTTTCCAAGTCCGTTATGCCCGCAACGGTTTGTAACGCCTGCTCCACCTTGGTTGTGACGGTATCTTCTACGCTTTGCGCGCTTGCACCGGGATACACCAGCGAAATACCCAACATGGGCAATTTGATATCGGGCAACAAATTGGTGGACATGTCCAACGTTGCCAGCACTCCCACTGCCAGCAACACCAAAACAAGCACGCACACCGTTACCGAACGCTTGATGGAAGTTTTGATAATTTTGTTCATAAGCTACCTCTGAAACAGTTGCGACTGCGCAACTGCATGAAATTTACGCTTTGCTGTGGATAATATAAGTGCTACCGCGCCGAAAACAAAGGCGACTGCACGACTGCACGAAATTGACGCTTTGTTTGCCGATAGCGTTCCACCGCGCAAGAAAACGCACTTTGCACCTGCGCTCAACGCGTCGCCACCATTGCTATCCGCGCCGTATCGTGAATGTTGCGACAAACCGCGACTGCTCGTGACAAACACGACGAGCCACAACGAATCACGACGTCTCGTTTGATTGTGCAGGACTTATTTTGCCGACTTGTAAAATGAGCCACTCCAAAGCGCATTGTTCACACGTTTAACGCACTGCAACATTCCTTGCGGTTGTCTACTGCGACAAATCATGACCTGTTATGACAAACAGCGACCAATCGCCGAGTTAGGCAACATCGCTCTGCCACATTGCAAAATGCACGGGTGGGCGAGATATCGCAATATCTCCACAAATATATTATACCACCAAAAGCCACAAAGTCAAATTTCAGTCTCAATTTTTTGTCGTAGCGATGTCAATTTGCAAAAAAATTTTTTCCGATACAACCAAGCACTTTTGCGATAGAGTATCTGCGCTCAAAAACGCCCTCCCATTTTTTTCATATCGCGCCTGTACTTATGCGCGCAATGTCCGCACTGCTTTTACAAGTTGCGTGTTTCCTTTTACACAACTTCTTTTCGAGTTGAGCGTCCTTTTTCAATTTTGCATTTCGAGCGTGAGCGTAACAACTGCAATCGTTATTTACATACACTCTCTCATTTACATACACACTCTCATTTACATTATCATTGACATTTTCA
>CANQJK010000009.1 GCA_947624235.1 uncultured Clostridia bacterium
AACGTTTTTGAGTTGTCCAATTCAATATGTTGCAAAAAAGATTGCGTTGCGCGCCAACTCAAAACGTTTTGTTTTTTCTTTTGCGCCTTTGCCACCTTCGGCGCTCGGCTTCAAAGAAAAAACTTCGTCGCTTGCTGTGGATCATCAAGCGACTGTTGTATGTGCTTGTGGCGCGACCTTTGAAACCGGAACCACCAAGGATACGGATTTGATCAAGGTGGAAATATGCAACAAATGCCATCCGTACTTTACGGGAAAGCAAAAGTTGGTAGACGCCGGCGGAAGAGTGGACAAGTTCAAAAAAAGATACGGCATGCAATAATGATAAAAGAGAGAAAGCACTGGTTGCTTTCTTTTTTTGTTAAAACATAAAGACGCGCACATACAAACGTTTTTGAGTTGTCCAATTCAATATGTTGCAAAAAAGATTGCGTTGCGCGCCAACTCAAAACGTTTTGTTTTTTTCTTTTGCGCCTTTGCCACCTTCGGCGCTCGGCTTCAAAGAAAAAACCACGTCGCTTGCTGTGGATCATCAATCGACTGTTGTATGTGCTTGTGGCGCGACCTTCGAGACCGGCACCACCAAAGATACCGATTTGATAAAGGTGGAAATTTGCAACAAATGCCACCCGTACTTTACGGGAAAGCAGAAGTTGGTAGACGCCGGCGGAAGAGTGGACAAGTTCAAGAAAAGATACGGCATGCAATAATGATAAAAGAGAGAAAGCACTGGTTGCTTTCTTTTTTTGTTAAAACATAAAGACGCGCACATACAAACGTTTTTGAGTTGTCCAATTCAATATGTTGCAAAAAAGATTGCGTTGCGCGCCAACTCAAAACGTTTTGTTTTTTTCTTTTGCGCCTTTGCCACCTTCGGCGCTCGGCTTCAAAGAAAAAACCACGTCGCTTGCTGTGGATCATCAATCGACTGTTGTATGTGCTTGTGGCACACTTTCGATCTGTCGGTCATATAGTACAGTATGATTATGGATGAAATTCCGCACCGAGTACATTTTGTAGGTATCGGTGGTGTGGGAATGAGCGGTTTGGCACAGCATCTTCACGGTTTGGGGTACGAAGTGTCGGGAAGCGACCGCGAGCAAAGCGAAATGACGGACAAACTCAGCGCCCTCGGTATCGAGGTACATATCGGGCACAGCGCCGAAAACGTTGCAGGCGCGCAGATGACGGTGCGCACATCGGCCGTGGGAGAAAGTAACGTAGAGGTGAGGCGTTCGGAAGAGCTTGGCATCCCCGTGTTGCTCAGAGAAGAGCTGTTGGGAACAGTGTTCAACAGTTTCGAAAAGCGAGTTGCCATTTGCGGAACGCACGGCAAAACCACCGTTACGGCAATGGTGCACGAGATATTGGCGCAGACAAACGTGGCGCACACGGCGTTTATAGGAGGCGTGTACAAGGGAAGCAACTACTACGGCGGTGGCGACATAGTCATTGCCGAAGCGTGCGAGTTCAACCGAAGTTTCTACAATTTGCAACCGACTATTTGCGTGTGTCTCAATGCGGAGTGGGATCACCCCGATTGCTATGCAAACGCAGAAGAAGTGCGACAAGCGTTTGCCCACTTTGCTCACATGGCAGAGGACGTAGTGCTGTTGCCCTACGAGTTGAGAAACCTTGCTCCTCGCAACAAAAGGGCGTATATCGACAAAAGTCTTGCGGTGGAAAATCTATCCCTGTGCGAGGGCAAACCGCAATTCGACCTTGTGGGCGAGCAAACTTGCCCCGTACGGCTGTCCGTGGCGGGACAACACAACGTCTACAACGCCCTTGCCTCCGTGCAGACCGCGTGCCTGCTTGGGGTGCCCTTGGCGGACGCATGTCGAGCCTTGACGCAATTTGTCGGCGTAAAACGGCGCTGGACGGAAAAATACGTCCCCGAATTGGGGCGCGTGGTGGCAGACTATGCGCATCATCCCACGGAGATAACCTGCTCTGTTTTGACGGCAAAAAGCGTGTGTAAGGGCAGGGTGCTGTGCGTATTTCAACCGCACACATACACCCGCACAAAGGCGTTTTTCCGTCAATTTGTCACTTGCTTTGCGCAAGCCGACGCCGTTGCATACCTGCCCGTCTATTCCGCACGAGAAAAGCCCATAGCCCACGTCAACTCCTACGATCTGGCGCAAAAAGCTGTCAACATGGGGCTAAATGCCACGTTTGTTGCGGATTTTGCCTCTGCAAAGCAATGGATATTGGGCAACATGACGCCCGACGACATTTTGCTTGTGCTGGGCGCGGGAGATATAGTCAAGCTTGTGGATATGCTTTGATCACAAAGGATAAAATTGCTTTTTCTTCCTTTTTTTACATTTCACCGCACCGCAATAGGCGCGGTGTTTTGTCATGAGAGGTATGCTATATCTCCTCCGCAATCGGGGCAAACAAATGCGTTGCGCTCGGCGCAGTTCGGGCAGGACTGTTTGCGACATTTTGTGCAAATGCAGTAGTTATCGGGATCTATATCTCTGTTGCAAACGTTACATTTCATTTTTTTCACCTCGTAACAATTATTGACAATTATGCCGATAATATATCTCAAATAAATTGAGCAAAAACATTGATTTTATTAAACAGATATGTTATACTCTGTTTACCGACACTAAATAAACGGAGGCTATTATGGCAAAATACGAAGAAGCAAAAGCAATGTACAAGACTCTTTGTCAAACGCTCAACAACATTGAGTGGCGTTACAACGGCGAGGAAAAGGACGATCAATTTGTGGTGGAAACGGCCGCGGTAGGTTCCGACCTCAAAATGGGATTGCACATTTTGATAGAAGTGGACCGTCAATTGATGTATCTCAAATCCCCCATGCCCTTCCGCGCTCCCGAGGACAAAATAGATCTGCTCGGTAAAGCCGTGCTTATTGCCAACTATTCCATGCTGAACGGCAGTTTCGAAATGGACCTCAGCGACGGTTACATTGCGTTCAAGATCGTTGTTCCCTTCATGTCCAGCATGATAAGCACCGAGGTTTGTCGCTACATGATAATCGTTTCCTGCAATATGGTAGATTGCTTCAACGACAAATTCCAGGCTCTTTGCGACGGCAAGATGACGCTTCAAGAATTCCAGGATTTTGTGGAAAACAGCGACCGCTGAGTTTGATCGAAAGTTAGTTGCGCTTGTCGCATAAACGGCAAAAATGCGAACATGGGGTAAAAATTCCGTGTTTCGTTTACTGCAACGCCTCAACAAGTCTAACAGAACAAAAAACACGGCTTTGAAACAACTCAATGCCGTGTTTTTATTTGAATTTTTTGCGTTTACTTGCCTACAAAGCCGAGGACCATGGCGCTTGGCCCCAAATGCACGCCGATGATGGGGGAGAGCAGTCTTATCTTGACGTCTGCGTTGGGGTTGACCTCGCGTATTTTAGTTGCCAACTCGTTTGCATAGTTGTCGTCGTTGGCATGGGTGATGTACACCGTGTGACGGTTTTCCGTATCAGTTTTTTCAAGATAGTATTCTATCATGCGCGCAATGGACTTTTTGTAACCGCGTTGTTTTCCCCACACGGACAACGTGCCGTCGGCGTTGAACTGTATCAGCGGTTTTATGTCCATCAATCCCCCTATAAACGCCACGGTACGGCTTATGCGTCCTCCGCGTTTGAGACTATCCAGATCGTCCACATAGGCGCAAGCAAGCGTTTTGTGGCGAAATTCGTTCAGGTCCGCAAGGTTTTCGTCTATGGAAAGCCCTTTGTTCTTGTTTTCCACCATACGCTCGGCGATAAGCCCCGTGATGCCCGTTGCGCGCAAAGTATCCACGGGCACAAAGCGGGCATTCGGATATTTGGCATTCAACTCTTTGGCGGCAGAAACTGCCGAATTGTAGGAATTGGACAACCCGCTGCTCAGGCACAGGCACAACACCGATTGCCCTTTTTGAAGGTACGGTTCAAAGAATTCCGCCCATTTGGCAGGCGAGATCTGAGTGGTGCTCATGGGCGTTTTTTGCTTTACGAATTCGTAAAATTCCACAGGATCCAT
Organism: uncultured Clostridia bacterium; assembly: GCA_947624235.1. Lineage (GTDB taxonomy): Bacteria > Bacillota > Clostridia > Christensenellales > CAG-314 > Fimimonas. The sequence continues at coordinate 4,020 of CANQJK010000009.1, forward strand.
GCCCGTCTCGTCGTCCGTGTAGACGTGCACTTCTCCGTTTATTACAAATTCCATGGGGATAAGTTTCAGCTTACCCTGTTCTATATAGCTTTTGTCGATATCGCCCGATACGTCGCTAAACAGCAAATAGTCTTCCATAAATTCTCCTACAATAGTATGTGTTGCGATCCTGCAAAATATTTTGGCACAACTTTCAAACAACAGTATAAAGTATTCGCAACTCGATGTCAAACCGTTTTTTGACAAAAATTGACAAACGGCAAAATTTTGTAACTGTCGTTGCGCGAAGTCGCTCAAAAATTCTGTGTAATTGGTCGATAAAACACAAAAAAAGAGGAAGAAATTCTTGCCGTTTCTGTGGACGTATCTCTTATGGCTTCGAGGTGAGAGCATACCCTGCTTTCAGCGTGATGAGGAACTATCCCTCGGGAGTGGTTGTGTGGTAAAAAGCCGATTGGTGTGACGCTTTTGCTAACTTTACTTCCATTCGCCGTATGTTGTATAAGAACTGCCACCTATGCCTTTATGCCCACAAAAACGGCAGTGATAATAGCTTTTAGAGTGGTATGTGGTCACATCTCGCGTAAATTTTACGTCTCGGTCCCTTGACACATGTCCAACTTCATTGCGGTCTTTATCATAGATCGTACCAACGGTTTCCGTGTACGTCTCTTTTTTTTCTTCTTTTTTTGTTACTGTTCTTTCTGAGCCGGGCACTTCACCGTCCCACACATGTGAACATAGTGCATGACACTCGGGGCACGTTTCAAAATGAAGAGCGTGACTGCAAGTTGTCAATGTCCCAAAAAACGGGATCAAAAATGCAATAATCAGGAAGGAAAACCCCCGCATATAAAATATGGTTGCCGAACTCAAAACGGAAAGTATCCAGCCTGTCAAGCCCACAATAAGGAAAGGCTTTCGAATCTTTTCTATTTGTTCCAGATAAACAGGCGTCCCTTGTGATGCGAGTTCTTCTAAACGATTGTTAATATCAGCGCCCATATCCTTTATACACCAACTCGCCAGTCCGTACAGGCTTGAAGTAATAGGAACCGCAATTGCCAAAGCGGTATAATTCAATGTTGCTGCCGCCTCACTTATAAATGCAGACAAAATAAGATAGAATAACGGGCTGACAATACCCCACAAGATGCCCAAAACAATTCTCATTGTAATATAATCACACACAAATCTTCTCATAAATTTTTTCATTTTTCTTCTCCTTAAAAATTTTTTGTATAAAAAAAGGTGCCACTCTTGCGAAACGGCACCTGTAAAGCGCCTACTCGCATAGTTGCGACACCGATTCACAATACATCCTGCAAAGGATTTAATTGAGTGCGAATGAGGTACACTTTACCTGAGTAAAGTATGCCTTTGCAAAATGTATTAAAATCGTGTCGCAATGATATTGTATGATATTGTAGGTAATTTGTCAATAAACAAAAAATAAAAAGCAAAATTTTTCAATCTCAAAGGCTGTATCTTTTATAACGCCGAGACGAGCGTTTCTTCCTACCTGCACCGTGACGAGAGTAGATGCCACAAGCGCGCTATGGAGTCGTTTATTATTCATTACGCTATGCGCATTGTTTTTGTTGTGTAGGAGCGGGTAAAAGTCCGAGCAGGTAGACGGAAACGCGATTCAATTTTTTGCAGGCAGAAACTGTCAAGTAGAGCAATTTTGTAATTTTCGTTGCGCGATTTTTTGCAAAATGGTATTGTGAAACATATGTTTTTGTATTATAATGTATTTGGTAACGGTTGCGTTTTGTGGCGGGAGACTACCCGTCGGAGCGGTTTTTGCAAAGGCTTTCAAGCGCAACGAAACTTGACAAAAGGAGAAAATATCATGTTGCACAACAAGAAAAATCTTAACAATCAGTTGATATACCAGGTCTTTGTTCGTCAGTTCAGCAAAACGCACGATTTCAACGGCGTGACAGCCCAACTGGACAGGATAAAGCGCTTGGGGACGGATATTTTGTATTTGGTGCCCTTCTATCCCATAGGTAAAGTGGGACGCAAGGGCAGTGTGGGAAGCCCCTATTCCATTGCAGACTACCGCGCAATAGATCCGCTCAACGGCACGTTGGAGGACTTCCAACGGCTTGTAAACGAGGCGCACGCCCGAAACATCAAGGTGATAATAGACATGGTGCTCAACCATACCTCCCGCGATTCGGTGTTGTTGCAACGACATCCCGAATGGTTTTGGAAGGACAAGGACGGCAACGTCGGCAACCGCGTCGGAGATTGGAGCGACGTGTGCGATCTCGACTACTCCCACGACGGCTTGGTGGAGGAGATAACGGATACCTTGTGCTATTGGGTAGGCTTGGGCGTGGACGGATTTCGCATGGACGTGTGCAGTCTTGTGTCGGCAAGGCTGTGGGCGCACGCTTTGGAGCAATTGCACAAACTCGATCCCGACTTGATAATGCTGGGAGAAAGCGTCGATCTGGGCTTTGTAAAATATTTGCGAGATCAGGGCTACGACGTGTTGAGCGACGGAGAACTGTACAACTACTTCGACGTCTTGTACAGCTACGACATAGGTCGAACGCAACATTCTTTTGTGGAGCGCAAGGGAGCAACGTTGGGCGAGTGGCTTTTCGACGTGGTGATGCAGGACGGACGCTATCCCACCGACTATGTAAAGGCGCGCTATTTGGATAACCACGATCGCAAGCGCGTTGCCGAGTTTTGGCAGGGCGACAAGCTCAAAACGTTGTGGGCGCTTGATTTTTATCTCAAAGGGACGGCGTTTGTATATGCGGGAGACGAGACTTCGGAGTCCAAACATAACAGTTTGTTCGAGATAGACGAAGTGGAGTGGGCTTTCGGAACGGAAAAGGACATTTCGGCGCACTTGGCGCGTCTTGCGGAAATAAAAAAGCATCCCGTCTATCGCGACGGAGCATTCGATATAAGGGAAGTGCAAACAAATGTAGCGGTGGGAAGCTACAAAACGTCAAACGCTTGTTCGGTGGGAGTGTTCAACCTTTCGGACGGCGACGCGACGGTAGAAGTTCCCTTGTCGGACGGGGTTTACGTCAATCTTGTGGACGACTCCCCGATAGAAGTGCGCCAAGGCAAGGTAAAGGCAACTGCGGGCGCGATCGTTGTGGAAATTTGACAGCACAACTTTGACAAACAAAGGCGTCGGAGCATGTAACACAGACGTGCAAAAAGCGGAAAAAAACAAACTTGTCGGCAACATTGCGTAGGTACTTGCAAGTGTTTGCGACAAACGGCGCAGCTGCTTACCTGCAACAAACCGAAAGTAAAATCACTTGTCGGAGGGCGACGGCCAAACAAAGTTTGCGCGGGAACTTTCGCCGTTGTCTATAACTATGTCCTGCGCCGTCATCGATTTGTTTACAACGGCAACAAAGTACACCCATTCGGCGATCTCTTCGGGAGTCGCCCATTTTTTTAGCGGTGTTTCCTCCATTATTTCCGACCACATCTCGGCATTTTGCGTTACGGGATCGTTCAACGACGTAAACACGCCTCCCGGGGAAATGCTGTTGCTCGTAGCCCCCAAAGGAGCAAGACGCAACGCGACGTTTTTCATGTAGGAGACTACCCCGCCCTTGCTTGCGACGTATTGGGGAAACTCCGAACCCGTAGAAGCGCTTGCGGAAGCCACAAACACAACGCTTTTGATGTTGGGCTGAAAAGCGTATTTTTCCGTAACAGCGACGGTGCCCAGCAAATTGACCTCGATGTCGCGACCGCTGTCTTGAACTCCCGCGTTGTTGACAAGCACCTCGACATCCTGAATTTTCGGTAACGCCCCCGTTATGTCTGCGGTGAAATGACGGTAGTGTGAGTGATCGATAGTTGCGGGGAGCACATCGATACCCGTAACGTCGTGACCGCATTGCAAAAATTTAAGCGCAATCGCTTTGCCTATACCCTTTGACGAGCCTGTTACTATCACTTTCATTGTGCGATCTCCTTGCGCGAATTTATGTAGTCAAAGTAGAGCTTGCCTATCTCCCGTTGTTTCCAATTTTTGCACACGGCATAGCCCAACGGCGAAAATACCGCTTCGCACAGCAATTCGACCACCATACCCGTCGCCGCGCACGTCAGGCACTGCACGATAGTCCAACCGAAGAAAAAGTGACTTACGATAAGCGCAAACACAAGGTTGTCGCAAAACTGCGCTATCGCCGTGGACACATAAACGCGACAAACGTATGCGCCGAAACCGTCAGGCTTGCGCCGAAACAGTTTGCCTATGCCCCAGTTGCCGAAATTGTTTACCACCGCCGAAAGGACAAAAGCGATCGTGCTACCCAGCAAAACGTACCAAGTCCCGCCGAAGGTGGAGTCCAATGAGTCGTTTATCGTGTCCAATTGTCCAAAGTCAAAAAACGCACCCCAGGTCCCGCCTATTTGAGACGCTATCCAAAAGATAAAGCAGGCAACGAGATTCAGTGCGATAGCAAACATGGAAATCATGGTGGACGCTTTGGGCCCATAGTGCTTTGTGAGCACGTCCATGGACAAGAACGCCACCCAAGAAACGATTATTCCGCAGTCGAGGGCAAGCCAATCAACGCCAAGATCTATGCTTTTGTTGGCGAGCAAATTCATTGCAAATACGGAAAGTACAAACAAACAGACAACTGCGGACGGAACATTGGCAAGTAAAAGCCTATACTCGTAAAAAAAATCTTTAAGCTTTTTCACAAAACGTATCTCCTTGTTTTTTATTGCCCCGCGGGGCGCCCTCGGCAAAGCCTCGGGTTGCTAACAAGATGGTTTATTCAAGGCAAACATCTTTTGGCGTTTTTTATTATATCCCACTTGCGCGTTGTTGTCAAAGCATTTTGACAATGTGCTTCATGGTAAAAAAAGAGACGTTTTGCCGTCTCTTTGAGTAAAATTCGATCATTGTACAGTCAAACGACTATATTCCAAAAGTTTTAACATGTCAGCATTTTGATTTTGGCAAAGTAGTCGTCGTTGAGCAACTCTGCGCCCAATGTGCAGTCCAAGTTTCTGCCGTCGCGCACAAACGTTCCGCTGTTACCGTCAAAGACGAAATCGGCGTCGAACACGGCTTTGTCGCAACCCTCGCTTTCCAACGAGGCGACATTCGCCCTTTGCGTTTCTGCGTCGTTGAGCAACAGGAAAAATATTCCCGTCTGCGCACAAATACGCAACAGATCGCTCACCTTTTCCGCGTCTACAACGCCGTCGGTCATTCGGGCGTCTTTCAGGATGCACAGCCACAAAGGCATTGTTTTGTTTGGGTTGGACGCGTTGTACTCAAAAACGTTGTTTGCGTTTTCGCGATTGAGGTCCGTTTGGCGATTGCTCACTTCTCTGAGCAAAAAGTCCACTGCGCGTGCAATGTCGTCATCTCCCTGCACGATGTTGGATACGTCCGTTATCCCCTGTTCTCGCATTGTCGCGGGAAACAGCGCTCCGTCGGTACAGCACTTTCCAAGGTCGAGAGCAAGCCTGTTCATGTTGGGAGAAAGGCGTTTGTTATTGGCTAAAATAATTTGTTTGGCGTTTTTCGGATAGCAAAGCACAAACCGCAAGGCGATACATCTGAGTGCATTCCACAGCCTGTTATCGTCCGCGTGTTCCGCCCCGTAACTTATCCAAAGATGTTTGTAGTCGGCAAGATTGGTTGCGAACACCGAATTTTCATCGGGCAACGACAGGCTTTTGCCGTAGTGGGCAAACTCTACCGTTTGACTTTGCGCTTCGGCAACGCCTATACCGAGCGTCGCCCCGCCGAAATCGCCGTTTAGTTGAGGCTCTTCCGTTATTTGCGCCTCTTTGCAAAGCAACGCGGTGCATTGTTCGCTCAGTTCTTGTGCAAGCCACAACATCTCTTCAAACTGTTTGTCCGTTTCGTCAAGCGATTTTGCATATTCCTCAACGACGGCGTTGCGTTGCGCCGTCAAGTCCGACGTGGCAAGTTGCTTTTTTGTCTCTTCCTGCACGATGTTGTCAAGTATGTAATCGATGTTTTCGTAGATACCGCTTATCAGGGCGTAGTCGTAGGCAAGTTTTGTGACCGTTTGAATGTTTTGATCGGTCGGCTCATAACTTTTGAGTTGCCGTGCCTGCGACAAAAAGTCCAGATAGGCAAGTTTCAGATCCCGCAAAAAGGTGTCGGGATCGCATGTCGCGTCGGCGCTGTCGAAAATTTTCGCATAGTTATCCAAACCGAGCAGTTGTTCCGTTGCCAAAATACAACTTACGGCGTCGTGCACGGCTTGGTAAATTTGCTCCGTTTTTTGTTTGATTTGAGAACTCACGTCCCAGGTTTCCGTTTCGGCTATCAGTTCGTCTATTTCCTGCGTTTTGTCGTCTCTGTCAAGGCATATTTCCGTTGCCAGTCTGTTCAGATCCGTCAAGTTGGCAGTGGCGTCCTCCAATTGCCGTTTAAGCAATTCCAATTCGTCGTTCATGTTTTTATCCTCAATATTTATCGTGCGGAGTCGCAATGTATGCCAAAACGGGCATCACGGCGCAAACCACAAGGTACAACAGCAGGAACAACACCTTCCAAAAGGTGGTCGGTACGATATAGTCCACCGCCTCGGGGGTGATCCAGGCAATGCAACACACAAAAGCAAACGCCAACACGCCCTTTATCAATTCGGTGGTGCTGTGCAGGTGATATCGAGCCACATCTCCGTCGAGATACAGATCTTCGTCGAAACTGAATTTGAGGCTCACCGAGGACATCGCGCCCGAAACCAATTGCATTGCGGGCGCTATCCACAAAATGTGCCAAATGCTGTACTGCATTCCGTACATCAAGGCGTAGCCGATACCCGCCACGAAACCGAAAAACGAGGTGATGTACACAAGAAACAGCGCTCTCATTCTGAATGTATAGGTGTTTCTGTCTCTGAAAGACTTTTTGACGTCGTCGGCGTTGTCGGACGCCCAAAAGTCAAAGCAGAATTCGCAAAACAGGGCAAGCGCGCAGGGCAGTATCGCATAGACGGATACAAAAGCCTTTTCCTTGGGGGTGTCAATGGGCATGTCGTACAGGAATATCGATCCGACGACAAGACCAATAAACAACAGCGAAAACACATACTGTTCGGCGCGCATTCCGCGTCGTCCGCTGGACGCGTCCACTTCCATAAGGCAGGAATGGAACGTAGCGATAAAGGGCGCAAAAAACACCATAAAATACATGTTGCTGAGTTGCGGAGAACCAAAGGCGTCGGTAAACAGCGTTATCCAATTGCGACAAGCATAAAGCGCCACGGCAGTTAAGCATACACAAAACAGCGTGTGAACGGACGCCCACACATGGTTGCCTGCAAACAGGCGCTTTTCTCTGTTGAGCGATGCTTGCTCCCGCGCTTTTTGCTTGTTGCGATCGGAAATTCTCTCATCCGCCAAACGGCAATGCTCATTGCATGCGTTGTACAGTTCGCCGTTGCGGTAGTTGACCAAGTTGTTTTCTTTCAGTTCTCTGCGTATGGCAAAGCACTCCGTTTCGTCCTCTGCGGGCAGGGCGTAAAAGCGTTGGGAAAGAGCGGTGTACAAAGTAAGTTTTCCGTTGAAGCTCCTGTCGTTTTGCCAGTCGCCCAAACTTACGTTGCCCGCGTTGTCGCAAACCGCGCCTTCGCCCTCTTTGACGCCTTTCGACCAATAGCCGTAGTAGCGGTAGGGGGAGTTCTTGTCGGAGGAGCCGATCTTGTCCGCGTCCTCGCAATAGCCCTTCCCGTCGGGCGTGCCTTTATCCAAGTATCCCACAAAGATCTTTTTGCCCTTTTTGACGTAGGCAAAACCGCTGTAACTGTCGGAGTAGAAGGCGAGAACGCCGTCGACCTGCGCTATGACTCCGTCGCAACTGTTCAAAACGTCGCTTTTGACAAATACGTTTTTGTCCAGTTTGTCGCGCAGTTCTGCTGTTTGTTGCCGAAGTTGTCTCAACGCGTCCTCGCTCAACAGTTTGCTCGCAAGTTGCGAAAGGCGCACGCCGTCGAAAACAAAATCCTTTACGTCGTCGGGCAGATCCGTCAAGGACGCCGCCGCAACGGCGTTTTTGGCAATGTTGAGCGCAGACGTCGTTTCGGTAAGCTGTTCTCGCGTTCTTTGCGCGATGGTAAAAGAGTCCTCTTCCATGTCCTGATAGGATTCAAAGAGGTCTTTGTATGCTTGAAATTTGTTTTTGGTGTCTTGGGACAGATTTTGCCAATCGTCGTTGCTTAACGATTTCTGCGCCGTCACGGTGTCCGTCCAGTAGGAAACATAACCGCGAAATTGCGATCCGTTCATTCCCTGCGTCAAAAACTCGCTTGCTACGCTATCCAATTTGTCTAAATTTACCAGAAAATCGGATATGGCAGTAGTGTTAAGTTCGACGCCGAGTTGTACGGGACGAACGTCCAGATTGAGCACGCTGCAATCCATGTCGCCCAAGATGTATTTTTCACATTCGCTCATATCGTCCTTTTGTGTGCCGAAAACATTTGCTTGTTTGCACACGTTGCAATAATAAAGAGTATAACACTTTGCGTATCAAAAATCAACGGTTTTGTTACATAACAATATATTTGTGTCGAAAGGATAGGGTGCATAGCAACAAAACTTTTTGACAAAACGCTTGCTTTTTGCTTGACATGTTGTCGTTTCAGCTGTTACAATAGCATTACACAAAGAAACGTCGAAGTGTTCGGCGCGGAGGTAAAATGGAAAGGTTTGTTCTCAAAATGGTCATGCGAATGTCAGATCCCCGAGCGAAGCGCGGGTTTTTGTCCATGACTTTTTAGCGGACATTTACTCTGTTATTTCGGCTCGGGTTTATGCACCGAGCTTTTTTTGTGCGATTTTTAGGAAGAAATATATGATACAGTTAGTAGATCTTACAAAAACATATCCGTCTCCCTCGGGAGACATCGTCGCGTTGGAGAACATCGATCTCACCGTGCCCGACGGTTCCATATTCGGCATAATCGGCTTGTCGGGTGCAGGCAAAAGCACCCTTGTGCGGTGCATCAACCTGTTGGAGCGTCCCACGTCGGGACAGGTGTTGATAGACGGCGAGGACGTGACCAAGGCAAACAAAAAACGGCTGTCCGACATCAGGCGCAACATAGGCATGATCTTTCAAAGTTTCAATTTGCTGGAACAACGCACCGTCGAGGCAAACGTGATGTTCCCCTTGGAGCTTACAAGACATTCGAAAGGATCCAACGCAAAGACCTTTCGCGAGGAAGCAAAACAGCACGTTGCGCAGTTGTTGGAACTTGTGGGCTTGTCGGACAAGGCAAAAAGTTATCCGTCGCAACTTTCGGGCGGACAAAAACAACGCGTCGCCATTGCGCGCGCTCTCGCCACAAACCCCAAGTATGTGCTTTGCGACGAGGCTACAAGCGCTTTGGATCCGACCACAACACAATCGATATTGGAATTGATAAAGGACATCAACAGAAAACTCGGCGTTACCGTTGTCGTCATCACCCACGAAATGAGGGTGGTGGAAAGCATATGCACTCACGTTGCCGTAATAGATAACAGTCGAATAGCCGAAACGGGCACCGTGTCGGACGTGTTCAGCTTTCCGCAGACGGATATTGCCAAGGAATTGATCATTCCCAACCTGATACGGTCTTTGGGCAACAGCGACGGCACAAAACTTCGTCTGGTGTTCAACGGAGAGTTGTCCGACGAGCCGATAATTTCCGCTTTGGCAATGCAGTGCCAAGTTGCCGTCAACATTTTGTACGCCGACACCAAAAATATCGAGGGACGCGTGTTCGGGCACATGGTGATAACCGTTCCCGAAGGGCAAACGGACGTCGTTAAAAGGTTTTTGGACGCGCACAACGTGTCTTACAGGGAGGAGTAGTTATGAGCAAACTTTTTATGCAGTTGTGGGAAAACGGCGGTTTTTGGATAGGAATAGGAGAAACGCTGTACATGACGCTTTCTGCCACGTTGCTCGCCTACGTCATAGGGTTGCCCTTGGGCATTGTGCTTGTGATAACCGACCGCGACGGCTTGACTCCCGTTGTGTGGCTCAACAAGATTTTGAGCGTTATCGTCAACATTTTGCGGAGCATTCCCTTCATAATTCTGATCGTGGCGCTCATTCCCTTTTCTCGAGCGGTGCTCGGCACAAGCATAGGCAACGGCGCAATGATACTCATGTTGGTGGTGGCTTCCGCTCCGTATGTCGCGCGAATGGTAGAGTCCTCCCTCAAAGAGGTGGACAAGGGCATCATCGAAGCGGCGCGCTCGATGGGCGCAAACACCTTTCAGATAATAGTCAAAGTGTTTTTGCCCGAGGCAAAACCCTCGCTTATTGTGGGTGCATTGATATCCACCGTTACGATATTGGGCTATTCGGCAATGTCGGGGACGATCGCAGGCGGAGGTTTGGGCGCGTTGGCGGTAACGCAGGCTCGCCCCAGCAACGCGCAGGACGTCATTTGGCTGTGCGTCGCCCTGATGGTGGTTATAGTGCAGGTGATACAGGAAGTGGGCACTTTGATAGCGCGCAAAACGGATAAGCGCCGTCGCACAAACCTCAAACGTAACAAAAAATCCGCACGCGCGGACGAAACTAAATAAATAAAATAAATTTTTGTAAAGGAGAAAAACTATGAAAAAGATCTTAACGGCAATTTTGGCGGTAGTGTTGGTGCTGTGCGTAACATTCGCATTGGTAGCCTGCGACGATTCTCACACGATAACCGTGGGCGCAAGCGCAACACCTCATGCGGAAATTCTCAACATCATCAAGGACAAGCTCGCCGAGCAGGGTTGGAAACTCAAAATAAAAACTTTCGACGACTATGTTACGCCCAACACAGCGCTTCAAGAGGGAAGTTTGGACGCAAATTATTTTCAACACACGCCCTATCTCGAACAGTTCAACAAAGACTATCACACGGATATCGTTGCGGTGGGCAAGATACACTACGAACCCTTTGGTCTGTACGGCAAAAACGTGACCAAGGCGCAGTACGGCGCGGACGGCTTCAAATCCACAGGTCGCAAAATACTCATTCCCAACGACGGAAGCAACCTCACGCGCGCACTGTTCGTTTTGCAGGACGAGGGATTTATCACACTGCGCGATGGCGTAAAGCCCACCGATACGTTGACCGTACAGGATATTGCACAAGACAACGGTAACGAGATAAGCCCCATCGACGCCCCCACGGTGACGGTGATCTTGGCGGAATCGCAGGACGGAACGCTTGCCGTAGTAAACGGCAACTACGCATTGCAGGCAGGTTTGAACGTTGTGAACGACGCGCTTGCGGTAGAAAAAGCCGACGGAGACGCGGGACAGTTGTATGCCAACGTTCTTGCCGTAAAAGCGGGCAACGAAAACAGCGAAAAGACAAAAGCGTTGCTCAACGCTTTGCTGTCCGAAGAGGTTTACAACTTCATCAACTCTCAATATAACGGCGCCGTTCTGCCCGTGTTTACCCTTGACAAATAAGCGACACGCGCAACAAAGTCACAGACAACAACGCACCTTGTCCCCGAGTGGGGACAGGGTGCGTTTTTTAGGCTCCGATCATTCCCATATCGCTCGGGAATTCCGCGCGCGACGCAACTCGCCCTCGTTGCAGATTATGGTGTCGCTCGCATATCCCCATCAAAATGGCTTCGCTTCGGGGCTGTCGAATTATAATTTTTTAGTTGTTTATTCAATTAAATTCGACAGTCCCTCGTTGCAGATTGTTTTGATTGGGGACATACTCGCTCTGTCTATTACAAGGTCGGGACATTTTTGGACTACTGGTTTCGGAGAAGTGCGCCCTCGTTGCAGATTTTACAGGGGACACACTCACTCTGCCGGCACAAGGTCCCCGACCGCCACCCCTATTCGATAAACAACAACTGTAAAATAACAAATCATAACAAACAAGAACAAACTGGAACAAAACAGAACAAACGTGTATCTGATGATAATGTAAATGTCAATGTTAATGATAATGTAAATGTCAATGTTAACGATAATGTAAATGTCAATGTTAACGATAATGTAAATGTCAATGTTAATGATAATGTAAATGTTAATGTTAATGAGTGTGTGTATGTAAATGTAAATATCGATTACAACACTCTCTCATTTTTTATATAAACAAACAACACGAAAAGCAATGTTTCAAATCGTAACAAATCATATCAAAAGAAAAAAATAACTAACTGGAACAAAACAGAATAAACGTGTATCGAATGATAATGATAATGTCAATGTTAATGATAATGTAAATGAGTGTGTGTATGTAAATGTGAGAGTGTGTGTAAGTGTAGATATTTGTTGTGGCACGCTCTCACGCTTTATATAAACAAACAACACCAAAAGCAATGTTTCAAATCGTAACAAAATATATCAAAAAAATCAACAAACAAGAACAAACAATAACAAAACGGAACAAACCTGTATCTAATGACAATGTAAATGTAAATGAGTGTGTGTATGTAAATGATAATGTAAATGGGAGAGTGTGTGTAAATGTCAATAACAGTTGTTGCTCGCGCACGCTTTAAAAGCAAATCAAATCGAAACTACAATTTACTTAAAAATAGTAATGTGGGAAAATAAATCTACTTTATTAAACCATAACAACAAGCAATAACAAATCGTAACCAACAAGAACAAACGTATACCTAATGATAATGTAAATGTCAATGTTAATGATAATCTAAATGAGTGTGTGTATGTAAATGATAATGTAAATGTTAATGTTAATGAGAGTGTGTATGTAAATGCAGATATCTTTTGTTTACTCTCTCGCGCAACAATTTTGACAGAACGCTTTTACGTTCCGTCCCGCACCCTTCAAACAGTTGAAAAAAGTTTTTGTTTTTGATATACTATATAATGATATAATAGGCGTATGCGGTGACGACATTAGCGTACATCGGAGATAATATGAGCAAAAACAAAAAAACCGACGGCAAAAAAAATGTGAGTTGCGCGCTCGGATCGGTCAGAAAAACAAAAATAGGCGGACAAGCTGTTCTCGAAGGCGTTATGATGCGCGGATCGTCGAGCATGGCGTTGGCTTGCCGTGACGAAATGGGAGTCATACGTCTGGACACGACGCGTCTGCCTGCAAGCAAGCCCTGGTATCGCAGAGTGCCCTTTATTCGTGGCGTCGTAAATTTGGTTACGTCTTTGATCAGCGGTACAAAGATAATCGGCAAATCCGCCGAGGTGATGGTGGAGGACGTGGACACCAAGGGCGACGGCGGAGGAATGGGCTGGATGATGTTTGTTTCTACGCTGTTGGGCGTTGTTTTGGCGCTGGGCTTGTTTATGGTGCTACCCACTTATGCAACGCAGGGCATATTCAACCTTGTCAAACTTCAAACGGAGGATATCGATTGGGCGTGGCTCAAATCTTTGCTCGAAGGGGTGTTCAAGATACTTGTCCTCGTCGTCTACATGTCGGTGATATCCTGCATGAAGGAAATCAAACGGGTATTCATGTATCACGGCGCAGAACACAAAACCATCGCCTGCTACGAGGCGGGCTTGCCATTGACGGTGGAAAACGTCAAAAAATGCAGTAGATATCACGACCGTTGCGGTACAAGTTTTATCGTGTTTGTCGTGGTGCTGTCCGTCATTTTGATGTTGGTGTTGGATATCGTTTGCGCGCTGTTGGGCTGGACGCTGTTTTTGGAAAAGAACAATTGGTGGTTGAGGGCGTTGCTCAAAATTGCCCTGTTGCCCGTTGTGGCAGGCATAAGTTACGAAGTGTTGATGCTTCTTGCGCGATCCGATTTCATTTTGTTTCGCCCGCTCAAATGGTTGGGCAAACAATTTCAAAAGCTTACCACCCGCGAACCGGACGAAGGCATGTGCGAAGTGGCGATCTGCGCCTTCAACAAGGTGTTGGAAATGGACGCCGACCTATCCATACCCGAAGAACACTTTCCCGAACCCGTTACTATTGAACAGTTCAGGGCGCAACTATCCGAGCAAAAGGAGCTTGTCGCCTGCGTAAAGGGAGACGTAGACTGGTTGTTGTGTGCAATATTGAACATCAAGCAAAAGGACCTCAACAATCCCAAAGTCAAAATACCCTTCGGCTGGACGGTGCGACTGGAAATGATGAGCGAAAGGCTTTCTTTGGGGGAGCCGTGGCAGTACGTTGTGGGAAAAACGGAGTTTATGGACCGCACCTTTGCGGTGGACAAACGGGTGTTGATACCGAGAATGGAAACGGAGCTTGTGTGCGAACAACTGCTCAAACACGTCGGTGGTGACTCCGAAGTGTTGGACCTATGTTGCGGAAGTGGCGTGCTGGGCATTACCGCGCAACTCGAAAAGGGTTGCAAAGCAACGCTTGCAGACGTCAGCGCAGACGCGCTTGCCGTGGCAAAGCAAAACGCCAAAACGCTCAAAGCCAAAGCGCGTTTTGTACGCTCGGATATGTTTGACGGCGTCAAAGGCAAATTCGACGTCATTGTTTGCAATCCGCCCTATGTAAAAAGCGCGGTGATAGACACATTGGACGCAAGCGTCAAGGATCACGAACCGCGTCTCGCGTTGGACGGCGGAGAGGACGGCTTGAAGTTCTACCGTATCTTGGCAAAGGAAGCGCCCCTTCACCTGTGCGACAAGGGCGTGCTCGTGTTGGAAATCGGCTACGATCAGGGCAATGCCGTGGCAGACTTGTTAAAGGACCAATTTGACGTGCAAGTCATCGCAGACTACTCCTCCAACGACCGCATTGTGGTCGCCGTCAAAAGGTAGTGCAAAAAATCTACCCCATATTGACAAAATCTACCCTCAAACGGAGAATTTATGATAGAAAAATTGAAAAAATTGGAAGAGCGATACAATTATCTTACGGAACAAATTGCGCTCCCCGAGGTAATAGCGGACAATAACACTTGGAAAAAGTTGGTAAAGGAACACAGCAACCTTACTCCCATTATCGAGTGCTACAAAGAGTATTGCAAGGCTCAAAAGGCGTTAGAGGACAATTTGGCATTGGCAAGCACCGAAACGGACAGGGAAATGCTGTCGCTTTTGCATGAAGATATCGCCTTGCAAAAGAAAAATCTCGAAGAATTGGAGTCTCAACTCAAAATTTTACTTTTGCCCAAGGATCCCAACGACGACAAAAACGTTATCGTGGAGATACGCGCAGGCGCAGGCGGAGAAGAGGCGGCGCTTTTTGCCAACGAAATTAGGCGCATGTACTATATGTTTGCGGAAAAAAATCGCTGGAAGATAGAAGAGATAGACATCGAAGAAAACGAGTTGGGCGGTTTGAAGGAAGGTTCCTTTATGGTCGTGGGCGAGGGCGCTTACAGCAAATTCAAGTTCGAAAGCGGCGTGCATCGCGTTCAACGCGTACCCGACACCGAAAGTCAGGGGCGCATCCACACCAGCACCATCACGGTGGCAGTGCTTCCCGAAGCCCCCGACGTGGATATCGATATTTCCGAAAAGGATCTCAAAATAGACACCTATCGCAGTAGCGGTGCGGGCGGACAGCACGTCAACAAGACGGAAAGCGCCATTCGCATAACGCACCTGCCCACGGGCATAGTGGTAAACTGCCAGGACGAACGCAGTCAGATAAAAAACCGCGAACGCGCAATGAGTATTCTCAAAAGCAAGCTGTACGACTACTATCAATCGCAGGCGGACGCGGAGTATGCCACCATGCGCAGATCACAGGTGGGCACAGGGGACAGGAGCGAGCGCATCCGCACTTACAATTTCCCCCAAGGGCGCGTAACGGATCACCGCATAGGCATGACGCTGTATTCGATAGAGACGTTTATGAACGGCGACATAGGGGAAATGGTGGAGGCGTTGAGAATAGCCGACCAAACCAAAAAGCTTCAATCGACGGAAGATTGAGCTGAACATATTATTTTGCAAGCGTAGCGGACGGTTCTCCGTTGCCGAAAAATAAACACGAAATTTGTTTTTGCAACGTTTTTTGTTCGTCAACAAAATTTATGTCGGCGCGCGAAGTCCGACATAGCGCAAGTGCGTTGAAACAATGCGATTCAAAGCCCAAAGCCCTTTCTTGTGGGCGCAGGAAAGGACGCACGAAAGATACGCCCAAGGGGACAATATGAAAAAAGTTTTGCTTACTGTGTTGATTTTTGTTCTTGTCGCCACAACGGTGTGCACGCTTGTGGCATGCCGTCAGGATGAGCTTACGCTTTACGTTCCGGACGGAGCGCCCGCTTTGTCTGTGGCAAAAATAATAAAGGACGGAAAGATCGGCGGAGGAGTCAAACTCGGCTCACAACCCGTTGACGTCGTGATAACGACGGGGGAGGACGTGGTTGCAAAATGCAGTTCAGGCGAGGCGGATATGGCTGTTTTGCCCACCAATGCGGCGGTTCGGATATGTTCGGTTCGAGAGGACTACGCGTTGTTTTCCGTAAACGTGTACGGCGTGTTGTACATTGTGGGCAGGCAACAGCTTACCGACCTCAAACAACTTCAAGGCAAGCGTTTGTACAGCATAGGTTTGGGCAATACCCCCGAATACGTGTTCAAAACCGTGTGCGATAGCAATGGCGTCAAATACCGCGAGTACGATGGCGAGGAAACGCTCTACGGCGAGGTGATGCTCAAATACTTTGCCGACGCGTCGGAGATCATACCGCAAATTTTGCAGGGCAAGGCGGATTTTGCATTGCTCGGCGAGCCTGCGGTAACTCAACTTGTGGGACAACTGTTGGAAAAGGGCAAAACCGCTTACAACCTGTTCGATTTGCAAAAAATGTGGCAGGACGCAACGGATAGTGACGAAGAAGGCTATCCTCAGGCAAGCATGATAGTAAAAAAATCTCTTTTGGAAAATTCCGCTTTCCAACGTCAGCTTGTGACTTCGCTATCGGAGAACGGAGGATTCTTGCAAGAAAACGCCGATGACCTCAAAGATATTCTGCGCTCGGCAGGCAGTACCCTCACCGTCAATTTTACCGAGGAAGTGATAAAGCGTTGCAACGTGACGTTTTGCCAAGCCGACTCTGCCAAAGAGGATATAGAAAGGTATCTTGCAAAATTTAAGGATATGGAGCAATTTTTGCCCATCGATCCCGATATAATTGCAGGCGCCACTGTTTCGGATTAGTCTAAACTTTTGCTCAAAATGAACAAAACGGCAAAAAAAATCATCATAAACATTGCGCAAATTGTCGGTTTGATCGCCGTGACGGTGCTTTTGTGGTACATTCTGGCGCTCATTTCCGACAATTCGCTTGTTGTGCCCCGTCCGCGCGCCGTCATCGGGCTGGTGTTTCAGTTGTTGGGCGAGGGCGCTATTTGGCTTGCCCTTTTGGCAACGCTTGCGCGCTCTGTCCTCGCGTTTGTGTTGTCGTTGGCGTTTGCCTTCGGTTTGGCGCTTCTTGCGGGAGTTTTTCCCAAAACGCGCTTTTGTACGTCCGCCGTTGTGACTTTTTTGCGCGCATTGCCC
The DNA here is from genome assembly GCA_947624235.1 of uncultured Clostridia bacterium. GTDB lineage: Bacteria > Bacillota > Clostridia > Christensenellales > CAG-314 > Fimimonas. The sequence continues at coordinate 21,458 of CANQJK010000009.1, forward strand.
ACCGTTGCAGTCATTTTGATATCGCTCATAATATTCCGTTCCTCTGTCACGCCCGTAGTCGTGGCATTTTTGGTGGTGTTTCCCGTCATTTACGACGTGTTTGTGCGCAAGTTTCAAAGCAACAGTGAGTTGTTCGACGTGTGCAAAGTGTACGACGTCACCCCTGCCAACAAAGTTAAATTTTACATTTTGCCGTTGGTGCGCGACGAATTGCTGTCCGTTACGCGCGAGCAGTTGCCCCTTGCCGTTAAAGTGGTGATAGCGGGCGAGGTGCTTGCCCTGCCCATCAGGTCGTTGGGGAGAGAAATGTATATCGGCAAGGTCAATTTAGACACCGCGCGCGTCATTGCCCTCACCGTGTTGTCTTTGACCGTATGTTTTGTGTTGAGCGGTGTTTTGTCGCTTGCAGGGAGGCGCCATGATTAGTTTGAAGAATATCACCGTTCGCTACGGCGACAACGTAATATACGACGCCTTTTCCTTCGATTTTCCCCAAGGAGTCAACGTCGTATTGGGCGAATCGGGTAGCGGAAAGACGACTTTGCTCAATGTGATATGCTCCCTTGTGCCCTATGAGGGCGAGTGCAACGCCGACAAAGCGTCGGTGGTGTTTCAAAAGGCGGATCTTGCGCCCGTATCCGCGCTCAACAACGTCGCTTCCGTGCTTACGGGCAAGGACGCAAAATCAAGGGCGCAACAGATGTTGGAACTGTGTCAAATAGGGAACAAAGCCAACGTTCGCGCCACAAAACTGTCCGTCGGCGAACAACAGCGCGTGGCGCTTGCTCGCGCGTTCGTCACGGATCGCAAATTGCTGTTGTTGGACGAGCCTTTCAATAGTTTGGATCTGCGCGTCAAACTCAAATTGTACCAAACGCTGTCGGATCTGTTGCAAAAGTTCGAAAAAACGGTGCTTCTTGTCACTCACGATATCGACGAAGCGCTTTTGCTCGCCGACAGGGTGTATCTGCTTTCCGAACGTCCGTGCAAGTTGGAACTGGTGGCGCAACTTGCCACGCCTCGCGCCGATCGCAGTTACGACTCGGAAGAAATATCTCTGCTTCGTAAAAAATTGCGCATGTTATTCTCCGAGTGATCGCGCCTTTTATATCTCTCAATTCCTACGGTTTCACTTCCTTATAAAAAATTTTTATAACATCAAGCAATATATTTTATCTCTTTGTAATCGTTCTTAAATTGACAAAATTTAGCATATTTTGATATACTGATAAAGATTTGCGTATGGCTTTTTCGCTTTTTTCGACGTATGATCTTGTCAAAAAGCAACGAAAAAACCGCTCAAAAATACAATTTGGAGAATAAATGATGAAAGGTTCCAACCTACCGTTTAACGGAACGACGGAGCAGGAAGCGCAACTCCGTCAAAAATTAAACGAGCTGAGATCCAAGGATGGCGCGCTTATGCCTGCAATGCAATTTGCGCAGGAACTGTACGGCTATTTGCCCTACGAGGTGCAGTTGATCATCTCGGAAGAATTGGGCGTGTCGCTGTCCGATGTGTACGGCGTGGCTACGTTTTATTCGCAATTTTCCCTTTACCCCAAGGGCAAGTACCGCATAGGCATTTGTTTGGGTACCGCCTGCTATGTAAAGGGTTCGCAGGATATCTACGACAGGTTGCAACAACTGTTGGGGATAAAGAGCGGAGAGTGCACCGCGGACAGATTGTTCAGTCTGGACGCCACTCGGTGCGTCGGTTGTTGCGGAATGTCGCCCGTGATGACGGTGAACGACGACGTGTACGGACGTATCAAGCCCGACGACGTCGAGGGCATACTTGCCAAGTACAGGGAGAGAGGCTGAGGTCATGGATATCAAACAACTGGAACAAATCAAAGATACCACCTTCAAAAACGTGGGCAACCGCTTCACGCATGCTCAACTTGACGGAATGAATTTCGACCGTCAGGTGTTGGTGTGCTGTTCTACGGGGTGTTCGTCCGAGTCGTCGCAAAAGATACGCGAGCGTTTGGCAAAACTTGTGGAGGAAAAGGGACTGAAACGCGTTCATGTGGGAGGCACGGGTTGCTTCGGACTGTGCGCGGCAGGTCCCGTTGTCGTGGTGTATCCCGACGGCACGTTTTACAGTCACGTCAAGCCCGAGGACGCCGACGAGATAGTGGAAAGTCACCTTGTCAACAACGTAGAGGTCCAGCGTTTGCTCTATGTGGACGCAGACGGCAAAACCAAACCTATCAACGAAATAGAAAGTTATTGCAAGCAAATGCGTCACGCGTTGCGCAACTGTGGCGTCATCGATCCCGAAAATATCGACGAATACATTGCGCGCGAAGGATATTTTGCGCTGTACAAGGCGCTTACGCAAATGACGCGCGACGAAGTGGTGGACGTCGTTACCGAATCGGGTTTGCGCGGACGCGGAGGCGCAGGATTTCTTACGGGACGCAAATGGAAGTTTACCAAGGACGCAACGGGGGACAAAAAGTACGTTTGTTGCAATGCAGACGAGGGCGATCCGGGGGCGTTTATGGATCGTTCCGTTTTGGAAGGCGATCCGCACTGCGTAGTGGAGGCAATGGCAATCGCGGCCTATGCCGTCGGCGCAGATCAAGGTTATGTTTATGTTCGCGCGGAGTATCCCATTGCCGTGGAGCGGTTGCAAAAAGCTATCGATCAGGCGCGCGCTTACGGCTTGTTGGGCAACAACATCTTTGGGACGGACTTCTGTTTCGATTTGGAAATACGTCTCGGCGCAGGCGCATTTGTGTGCGGAGAGGAAACGGCATTGATGACGAGTATCGAGGGACACCGCGGAGAACCCCGTCCTCGTCCGCCTTTCCCTGCGCAAAAGGGATTGTTCGGCAAACCGACATTGCTCAACAACGTGGAAACTTACGCCAACGTGGCGCAGATAGTGTTGCACGGAGCGGAGTCTTATAACACGATAGGCACCGAGCGTAGCAAGGGCACCAAAGTGTTTGCCCTCGGCGGAAAGATAAACAACACGGGGCTTGTGGAAATTCCCATGGGCACGTCGCTCAAAGAGATAATTTACGATATCGGCGGAGGTATCCCCAACGGCAAAGCCTTCAAGGCGGCGCAGACGGGCGGACCGAGCGGAGGATGTATCCCCGCAAGTTTGCAGGATATCCCCATCGACTACGAAAGCCTTTCCGCTATCGGCTCTATGATGGGTAGTGGCGGACTTATCGTTTTGGACGAAGACAACTGCATGGTGGATATTGCCAAATTCTATTTGCAATTTACGGTGGACGAATCCTGCGGAAAATGCACCCCCTGCCGTATAGGAACGCGCAGACTGTACGAAATGCTGTGCAAGGTGACGGAAGGCAAGGCGACGTTGGAAGATCTGGACAAAATGGAAGAGTTGTGCTACTACATCAAGGACAACTCTCTGTGCGGTTTGGGACAATCGGCGCCCAATCCCGTCCTGTCCACCCTCAAATACTTCCGCGAGGAGTACCTTGCGCACGTTGTGGAACATCGGTGTCCTGCGGGAGTGTGCAAATCTCTGCTCAAATACGTCATCGACGCCGAAAAGTGCAAGGGTTGCACGCTGTGCGCACGCAACTGTCCCGCAAATGCGATAAGCGGAACGGTGAAACAACCGCACCAAATCGACGCGGACAAGTGTTTGAAATGCGGAATTTGCGCGTCCAAATGCCGTTTCGGCGCAATATCCAAGATGTAGAGGGAAAGATCATGATAAGTCTCAAAATCAACAACATTCCGGTATATGTAAATGAGGGTAGCACCATTTTGGAAGCCGCCCGTAGCATAGGCATCAAAATTCCCACGCTTTGTCACATGAAGGAACTGAGCGAGTTGGGCGCTTGCCGTGTGTGCGTGGTAGAGGTCAAAGGCATGCGCAATCTCGTTGCGGCCTGCGAATATCCCGTAAGCGAGGGCATGGAAGTGTTTACCAACACGCCGAGGGTGCTCAATTCGCGCAAGACTACGATAGAATTGATCCTTTCCGACCACCGACAGGATTGCCTCAGTTGCGAACGCAACACCAACTGCGAGTTGCAACGTCTTTCGCACAAGTACGATTGCGACAGTCGCCGTTTCGAGGGACGCACGGCGGATTTTGTTTACGACGACACCACCGAATATCTTATCCGCGACAACAGCAAGTGCATTTTGTGCCGTCGTTGCATTGCGGTGTGCAAGCGTCAACAGGGCGTGGGCGCAATAGGGGTAAACGAACGCGGTTTCAAAACGCACGTTGCCTGCCCCTTCGATATGGACCTTGTCAACACCAACTGCATAGGTTGCGGACAGTGCATAAACGTGTGCCCGACGGGAGCATTGCAGGAAAAGCCCGAGATACTTCGCGTGCAACAGGCGCTTGCCAATCCCGAAAAATATGTGGTGGTGGGCACGGCTCCCAGCGTGAGAGCGGCTCTTGCAGAGTTGTTCGATATGCCCATGGGCATCAATTGTCAGGGCAAGATAAACACCGCGCTTCGCTATCTCGGTTGCGACAAAGTGTTCGACATCAATTGCTCGGCAGACTTCACCATAATGGAAGAGGCAAACGAACTGGTCGATCGCATCAAAAACGGCGGAAAACTCCCCATGTTTACCAGTTGTTGCCCAGGGTGGGTAAGCCATATCGAAAAAAATTATCCCGAACTTATCGGACATCTCTCTTCCTGCAAATCTCCTCAGGGAATGTTCGGCGCGTTGGTAAAGCATGTTTTTGTAAAACGCGAAAACATCAACCCCAAGGACATCTTTGTTGTGGCGGTCATGCCCTGCACAGCCAAAAAGGGAGAAAAGAACCGCACCTTTACCGACGGTTTGGCGGATATCGACGCGGTGATCACCACACGCGAACTATCAGGTCTGCTCAAAGAAAACGGAATATTGCTCAACGAACTGCCCGATAGCGAAACGGACAGCCCCTTCGGCGAGTACACGGGCGCAGGCATGATTTTCGGCGCAACAGGCGGTGTAATGGAAGCGGCGCTTCGCACGGCTGTTAGCGTTTTGGATCCGAACGCCAAGTTATTGCCATTGGAATTTTCCGAAGTGAGAGGTTTGGACGGCGTCAAGGAAGCGACCTATATCGTTGGGGGAAAACCCGTCAAGGTCGCCGTGGTAAACGGGCTGAAAAACGTCAAGACCGTTTGCGACAAGGTAAAGTCGGGCGAGTGCGATTACTCCTTTGTTGAGGTTATGACGTGCCCGGGCGGATGCGTCATGGGCGGAGGACAACCTATTCGCGCAACCATTGTCAAGCACCGCGACGAAGTGGCAAAAGCGCGCGCAGGCGTGCTGTACAGTGCAGACAGATCCATGTTTGCGCGTCGCAGTCACAACAACGGCAGTTTGCTCAAAATTTACGACGAATTTCTCGACCGTCCCAACAGCGAACTTGCGCACAAACTTCTGCACACTCACTACACGCCCCGCCCCAAGTACATCAAGGAGTGATCTCGTATCTTTATTCGGCGAAATGTGGCAGTGACGTCCATTTGCGGAAAAAGTATATTTATTTTTCAAAACTTATTGAAATTTACGCGCAAATACGCTACAATATAAGTAGGTGAAATTTGACTTTTCGCCAAAAAATATCGGAGGAAAACTCAATTGATACAAGTAATTTACGGCGCCAAGGGCACAGGCAAGACAAAACTGATAGTAGAACAAGCCAACGAATATGCCAAAACGGCAAAAGGCGTGGTGGTCTACATAGATCGTACCAATCACAGATTGCACGATCTGCACCGCAACGTGCGTTTGGTGGACGCTTCCAGTTACGACCTTAAAAGTCAACACGACATACTTTCTTTCATAAAGGGAATGTTGGCGGCCAATTTCGACATCGAACAGATATATATGGACGGCATCACTCGTCTGTTGGATTGCAACATCAGCGAGCTTCGCGAACTCTACGAGGGAATGGAAATTATTTCCCGCGAGCACAATGTAAACTTCTGCATTACCGCAAGCGGTTCTCGCGAAGAATTGCCCGATTTCATTGCAAAGCACGTTCAGTAACTTTGCCGAACTGCACAAATATCAAAAAAATTCACCCCATATTCGCCTTTTTGGTGTATATGGGGTGTTTTTTTGTTCTATGTGATTGTTTTCGTTTACTGCAACATCCCGACATTTGTTGCAACACCTTTTTTACAAACGAACGCCGAACAATCGACAGGACAACCGACTCATTGCCTGGCGCGTGGCGCAGACTTTGCTCCAACAATTGCGAAAGGTACACGGGTTAATTTATGTGCAAAGCGCGCTATGCGCGCAATTTTGCTTTGATAAAGCGTAAACTTTCCTGTTTTTTTGCGCTCCGACGCCGATCGTAGAGCGGAAAAATCAAGGTAACGGGCGACCGCCACCCACAACGGAAACGGCTTGCCAAGTTATCGGTCCCACAATGCCGTCTGCGGAAAGTCCGTTTTCTTGTTGAAATTCCATCACAGCCTGTTGCGTTGCATTGCCGAATATCCCGTCGATATTTCCCAAGGGATACAGTTTTGAAGTGAGCTTTTGTTGCAGATAACGCACATATGTACCGCGGTTGCCCTGTCGCAAAGTGGGGCGAGGCGCAAGCACAAGCAGTGTTCTCCAAGTGTTGTTGCCCGCAATGCCGTCCGCCGTCAGACCGTTTGCCGTTTGAAATTGCACAACTGCCTGTTGCGTGTTGGCTCCGAATTGCCCGTCTACTGCCAGAGCGTAGCCGTTTTGCGCCAGCAAATATTGAAGCAGGTACACAAAATTTCCCGACGAACCGCTTCGCAAAACGGGATAGTTTGCAAGGTCGTTGCGCGATATGTATTTTTCTCCGAGATAAACGCACACGCCTTTGCAACACTCTTCGGCGACCTCTGTTTGATAGTCGGGATCCAACATAAGTTTGGCTTCGGCAAAGTTTGTCATGTATCCCGGTTCCACCAGAGCAGACGGGCAGTTTACGCTTTGCAACACGCCCACGTCCGCAATGTCGGATACGCCCCTTCCCGTTTGATTTGTGCCGTTTAGCAATTGCTCGTACAATTCTTCGGCAAGCGCTCTGCTTTCTTGTGCGCGCGGATTTTGCCGAGAATAAAACGACGATATCCCCCGTGCGGAGTTGAATGTGTTTCCGCTTCCGAACGCGTTGTAGCCGAAAGTGACCAATAGCGTCAGCCCCTGCGCGTTTATTCGACGTACGCGTGCGGATATGGCTGTGTCCGTCAATTCGGGCTTGACGTCGTACACGGCAAAGTTGTTGCGCAGGCATGCTTCGAGAAAACGTATTTTGGCAGGTCTGTTAAATTGATTTTCGTAAAAGGGCACGTTAAGATAGGGCATCACGGGCGTGCGCTTGCCCGCAGTAAAGGGATCTTGCCCGTGTTCGTCATTTGCGCCGATGTAATATGTTGCCAATGTGCTTCTCCTTTCTGTTTTTCTCAACATTGTATGCGCCTGTGGCAAAAAATGTTTGCACCTTGCGCAAAAAGACGCCCCGCGCCGATACGCTACAATGTCGCACTTGCAAGTCGACTGACGCCCTTACCTTCGACGCACGCCCCGCCCTCGCACAAAAAAAATAACGGTAAAAGTCGCTGTAACGCTTATGCAAATCACATTTTGCCAAGCAGAATGGGACGGGTGATGTGTGGCGGGCGGTTGCGGGGATGTTTTTTACATCGCGAGGGAGCGTTTTGTTTGACATTCGTTGCGTTTTGTGCTATCGTTTCTTTTCGGTTTGTGCGTGTTTCGCATCTACAAAGCAAGTGGTGCGTCAAACGACGTCTTGCCCGACGCAATGTGCAGGCAAACTTTGCTTTGTCGCCGTGTTGCCCTTGGCTTTACGCACAAATTTTGCAGATAGGAGGAGCAAACAATGAACGCAAAACGCATTTTGACCATGCAAGATCTGTCCTGTGTAGGACAATGTTCGCTTACGGTGGCATTGCCGATACTTTCTCACTACGGGATAGAAACGTGCGTACTGCCCACGGCGGTGCTGTCCAATCACACGCAATTCAGAAGTTGGAGCTATTTGGACCTGACAAATGAGATCCCCAATATTTTCAAGGAGTGGAGCAACAGTGGAATTGCGTTCGACGGTTTTTTGCTGGGCTATCTGGGCAAAAAGAGCCTTATCGCCCTTGCGGAAGAGTGTTTTGACAGATTTTCCAAACCGCAAAGTCCCGTGATAATAGATCCCGTTTTTGCAGATGACGGCACGCTGTACAGCGGTTTCGATTTGGACTACGTCAAGGCAATGGGGCGGTTGTTGCGTCGCGCCGACGTGATAGATCCAAATGTTACGGAGGCTTGCTTTTTGACGGGGACGGAGTACCACGCCGAGTATGACAAGTCGTTTGCCGAGGCGCTTGCGCACAAGCTCGCAACGCTTACCGACGGCGCAGTAGTGATAACGGGCGTAGAGTTCGACGGAAAGATAGGCGAACTTATCCTGCAAAAAGGCGATATACGTTATGTGATGTTGCCCAAACTAAACGCCAAGTACCACGGCACGGGGGATATTTTTTCTTCGGTGATGACCGCTCGCTATTTGCAGGGCAAAAGCCTGGACGAAAGTTGCCTGCTTGCGGGACAGTTTGTCGCCGATTGCATGCGCGCCACCGACAAGGAACATTTTTACGGAGTGTGCTTCGAAAGTTTGCTTGCTCAAACCGATCGCCCGTAACCGCGACGAATGTCGTTGCACGCAACCGAAACTTGCGCCATTGACTAAACGGCGCCACAACGCATGCTCAAAAGACGTAGGCGCTTTGCGGGACTGTCGCACCAAACATTTTTTTTACAAAACGACATCAAAAACGGCTTGAAAACATTGGTTTCAAGTCGCTTTTTTGTATAATTATTCATTTTTCAATCGTTTGTGCGATCAATGCGACAGCCTCTTTTTTTGAAAAATTTACTACGCAATTGCGGTGTGTCGAACAAAACGCACGTCCTATGTCAGACATAGTTAAAAATTGAATTTTTTCGACCGATGACGCTTGCGAGAGTCGTGCAAAAGGGGACAGCAAGCCCCGCTCGTCACAATAGGCACCAATGCGGTAATTTAATATATTTTACATTATAGTTTTCCGATTTGCCTTTCCCCGTGGCACAACCGTTTTAGCGACGGCTACGCCAAAAATTCAAACGTTTTTCTTTCGGACGTCAACGGCGATATTCGATTGAAAAAGTGTGTTTTTTTGCGATAACACCCCGCGTCAGCGGTGACCGGCGGGGCGATAAATTTTTATTTGAGATGTGTCATAAGTGACGCAATTGAATATTGACAAGCAAATTCGGATGGGCTATAATCAAACCATCGGAGGCTGTGAAACAATGGCAAAAAAAGAATATCAAAAAATCAAGTTACTCAAAATTTACGACATTTTGCGGACGGAAAGCGACGAAGAAAATCCGCTCAGCACAAACGACATCATCTCAAAGTTGGCAGAGGACAACATCAGTTGCGGACGGAAAGCGTTAAAAAGGGATATGGACATGCTTGCAGAATTCGGATACGGCGTTCAAGTGAAGCGTAGCAGGCAAAACGAGTATTATTTGGAAAACAGAGATCTCGACATTCACACGATCCGTTTTTTGATGGACGCAACGCAGTCGGCGACATTCCTCTCAAAGGGGCAGACAAGAGATATTGTTTCGAGGTTGGAAATGCTTGCGGGAACAAACAGAGCGGAATTATTGAACGATCACGTCATATGTTTTGACAAACTGAAACACTCAAACAATGAAGTGTTGAGCAGTATCACGTTGCTCGATCGCGCCATAGAAAAGGAGCAGAAAGTTTCCTTTGAATACTACATGATAAATGTAAACGGCGAGCCCGAACTCAAAACGGCAAACGGGCAAATAAGGCGGTATGTCGAATTGCCGATAGCATTGATATACAGCGGAAGTTGTTACTATTTGATAACGTATCAGGAAAAATATGACGACTTCGTATCCTTCCGCGTAGACAGGATGAGATCCGTCAGGGTGGAAAAGGAAAAATTCGACTACGACAAATACAAACAAAGGCTCAAAAACAGCGACATAAAAGACAGCATGACCACCTTCGGCATGTGGACGGGCAAAACGGCAAGCGTCAAGCTGTGCCTTCCAAACCGACACGCAAGCGATGTCTTTGACAAATTCGGCAATCAGGCAAAACTACACACTCAAAAGGACGGACGTTTTACGGTAACGGTCAAGGTCAATCCCGACGATCCCGTGTTTCTCGGTTGGTGCATGAGTTACGGCGACGAGCTGGAAGTGATCTATCCCGAAGAGGTAAAAAAATCACTGCTCGACAAAGCCGAGGCGATTTGTGAAATGTACAAAAGGTAGGCTCGCAGTCGCTGAAGCATAAAAAATAAACATGTGCTATAATGGATAGCGTCAAGGAGAAACACATGAATTTAAGCAAGTCGAAATATTGTCAATTTGTTCAATGTCCCAAAAAACTTTGGCTCAGTTGCCACAAGATGCAAGAAGCCAAGGTGAGCGCGGACGTTCAAAGGCGTCTTGCCGAGGGCAACGAAGTGGGCAAACTTGCGCGCGGATTGTTTGGCAGATACACAGATGTCACCGTCGAACGCAACGGCAGGTTGGACTATCCCGCCATGTTGCAAAAGACCAAGGAAGCGCTTGTTGACCAACAAAACATTTGCGAAGCGTCGTTTTGTCACAACGGGTGCTACTGTCAGGTGGACATTTTGCACAAAACAGATAACGGTTACGAAATTTACGAAGTTAAAAGCGCCAACGGCGTCAAAAAAATAAATTATCGCGATGTGGCGTTTCAACGTCAGGTTTTGATGGATTGCGGTGTGCCCGTTTGTGGCGTATATTTGGTGCACCTCAACAGAAATTATCGCAGGCAGGGCGATCTGGACGTTAGTTTTGGCGGACTGTTTGAGTGCACGGAGGAGTTGTCTGCCACGCTCGAACGCATGCAAAAGGCGGTCGTGCGGGAAATTGCCTCAGCCAAGGCGACTATGCAGGACACGACGGAGCCACAAACGCATTTTTGTTCGGAGTGTGCCTATTGTGAGTTTTTCGACTACTGCACAAAGGACTTGCCCGAGCCGTCGGTGGCGGAACTTGCGGAATGTCCCCAAAAATGGGAGTACCTTAACGACGGAATTTATACCATGCAACAGCTACTCGATAGCGGTATGCCGTTATCGGACAAAGTCCGCCAACAAGCGGAATTTGCATGTTACGACCTTCCGCCCGTAATAGACAAATACAAGATAAGGCGGTTTTTGTCTACGCTTTGGTATCCGCTTTGTTTTTTGGATTTTGAAACAATGCAATCGTCGCTTCCGCCCTTCGACGGTACGCATACCTATCAACAAATTCCCTTTCAATACTCTTTGCACGTCATTGCAAAGGAGGGCGCGACGCTCGAACACAAGGAGTTTCTTGCCGAACCCAACGGCGATCCCCGTCGCGCGCTGGCGGAGCAGTTGACAAGGGACATACTGCGCGGGGCTTGCGTTGTCGCATACAACATGACGTTTGAACGATCGGTGCTTGCCGAACTCGCAGAACAATTTCCCGACCTTGCGTCACAACTTTTAGAATACAGCGAAAACGCTCGGGACATCATGTCGCCGTTTCACGAGCGCGCGTATTACGATCGGGCTATGCGTGGCAGTTATTCGTTAAAATACGTTACGCCTGCGCTTTTCCCCGACGAAAAGGAGGCGGACTACCGCAATTTGGAGGGCGTGCACAACGGTAGCGAGGCAATGGACGTCTTTCCGCGAATGAAATATATGACGGCGGAAGAGTTGCAAAACGCGCGTCGGCAACTGTTGATCTATTGCGGATACGACACGCTTAACACCGTGAAAATCTGGCAAGAACTAGTGCGGTTGAGCAAATAAAAATTAGAGGAGGATCACACACAATGAACAAACAAGAGGAAAGATACTGGAAAGAACTCAAAAAAATGGCGGGGTTTGATCAGGAAATGATGGAAAAGTTTGTTGAAGAAGACAAACGATTGGCACGGGAATTTGAACAAAAAGTAAGGGCAAACGGCACTCACTGGCCGGAGAATTTTTTGCGAGCCGCCCTTGACTTGAAAAGTTTAGAGCTCAAAGACAATGTGGACGGAAAAAGTATCGACGAAACAATATCTGAATTGGTGGATAAAATGCCGTCGCGCAGGGCTACCGCGGTCAGAATGTTTTTCAAGGAAGAAAAAAGTCTCCAAGAAATCGGCGAGGAGTTGGACACTGTTTTTTGGAATGTCCGCGTCATTTTGAAGCAGGCATGCAGATACATTGTTCAGCCCATTCGCCTCTTCCGCTACAAAAACTATATCGTAAGTATGGAACGCAACGAAACGGAAGACGACGATTTTTGATTGGCAGTTGCGAAAGGTTGCTTGACGACAGCGGTGCAACGGCATTGTGCAGAAGAGTTTGCGACAACGGGGTTGGCAGAGATATTCAAAACAACGTGTAGCGACCAAAACATAAACGTTGTCAAAATTCGGCGAAATATTGTGCGTATTGACAAATAACAGCATATTGACAATTCAATGCGGGGGGGGGTATAATGATTTAGTATATACTAATGTGCAACTAAAAAGTCAGAAATTTAACAGGAGGAAACACATATGGCAAAAAAAACTACAATTCAGCAACAACTTCAACAGTTAGAAAAAGCATTGCCCGGCATCGAAAAAAAGCAAAACAAGGATATAAACTTCTTTGAGGCGGTGGGAATGTCCAATCAAGAAATACGTCATTCTGCGTTTTTTGCGTGGCTGTTTCAGTCTACCGCCTCGCATGATCTGAAAAACAACGTGCTCAGGATCTTTTTTGAACGATTGTATAATTACGAGAATAACAAGAGGATTTTGGACAAAATCGAAATCGATGGCAACGAAATCGGCAACATGCCCGATCCGTCCCAAGCGTTCGTCGATCTTGTCAAGGGCGATACGGTGGTCGAAAAGGAGATCCATCATATAGATATTCTCGTAAGGGTGCCCGAAACCAAAACGCTGGTGGTAATCGAAAACAAAGTCGATACCACAACACACGACAATCAGCTCGAGCGTTACAGCGATATCGTCGATAAAGAATTTCACGATTACAAAAGAGTATTTGTGTATATGACGTTGCAAGGCGAAGATCCGATCAACCGCGGGGCGGGCGCCAATCGGCAAATCAACTTGCGTTACTGCAAATTTACATACGGCGAGTTTCTGAAAGTGTTGGAAAAAGTGATGCCGACAGGAAACAGCAACAAAGAAAGAAAAGTAAAATTTATTTTGGAGGATTATATAAAAATGTGCAAAAAAACTCTGTTTCATGACAACCCGGGAGTTTACGATCAATGCGAACAAGTCGTTAAAGACCACGCAGATGCGGTAGAGGCTATCAAGGCATATCTCCAATCGGCAACTAACGACAAAGTGCTGGAAAAATGCAAAAGCACACTTGGCGCCGTGCCTGAACCCAAAGGTAGCAACATGTTTTTCACTCCGGAAATGAGAGCTATATTTGAACGCATGGGCGAGCCTTATGATAAGAAAATGTTCCACATTGTTTTGATTAAGGACGCCAAGAATGGTTGGGTGCTGAGAATAGAGCTGGAACTTCCGAGCGCCAAGAGCAGTAAAAAGCTACAAGAAATGTACAAGGATGCTTATCAGCCATCCACATTTTCTCCCACGCAACAAAAAATCATAGAGGCCCTTGCGACGGAAGGTTTGGTCAGAGAAAACCACACAGACAGAAGCGTCGGCATCGTGTATCAGGATGGCTCTACGACATTTACTCTTTTGAGTAATCAAGAAAAGATGGACCCGTTTGATAGTCAGCACACACAAGATCTTTTGAATGCCCGCCTTGGTAAATTTGCCCAAACGCTCCAAAGGGTGCACGATGTTCTTAAAAGACTGTGATATGGACGAAGATCCTGAAAAACAGTCCCACGACGTAGTTCGCACAAAAAAGAGAATATTTGTCTGCGTTCAAGACGTCGCGCCCGCTCCGTGCACAATTTATGCTGTCAGCGAGGACGAAAAACACCTTTTTCGCAGGGAAGTCGAGCGAACAGATTGCTTCAAAAATCTGATGAATGGCGACAAAGACTTCCCCGCGATGCGGGCGTTTGCCGAGTTCGAACGGTTTTGCGTTGACGAGTGCGGTTTGATCGATCCTAACGACGAGGTGATCTTTACAAACTGTCCCGACCTCGATTTGCACGATGTTTTCAGTTACGTCGCTTGGCAACTCGGCGGTGTGCCGTGGGCGGTGGTAAAGTTTGTTGAGTCAAGATACAAACACGAAACAACGCACCTTGCCTCGCCTTTGAGTTTTGAACAATTTGTTCTGTCTTGCGACATCGACCTTGCCGAGCCGTATGCCACCAAACACCTTTACGCCGAGTACCTACGGCTTATCCACAAGGACGGCTACACTCCGCAGGAGCTTGATCGCATGGAGGCATGTGTCGTCCATCACATACACGAGGCGTATTTGTCGGACGGTTCCAATTTGGACGCGATCTGTGCCATTGCCCATGTATGCGTCGGGGCATATCTCAGCGATAACGCGCGATTTTTGCGCTTGGTGGAGTGGATCGTGTCCGACTTTAACAGGCGACGGTGCAAGAGGCGACGATCTGCTCTTGCGGACATTTTGATCTTTATTGCAGATGAGGTTGCAGATCACGGTTATATCGACTACGACGTCGTTGCCACCGAAGAAAGCAAACCGCCGTTGGAGCGGTCGGAGTACGCCATTTTCAGGGCGGTCGCGCCCGACAAACTTAAAACGATAAAAAATATATTGGAGGAATATGACAAATGAACGAATTTGACGAATTTATCGTAGAACATTTCTGTGGCGGAGCGCTTCTGTCACACATGCGGACGTTGACGAGCAAAGCAGAGCTTTCTCCCGAAGAGGCGCTGTTTTTGGTGCACAAGTGCCACTTTGTTACGTTAGAAGAAAAACACAAGGCATACCGAATGTTGATCGAACGTTATCCGCATCACGTTTTGCGCGTAAAGGAAAGTTATGCCGAAGAACCCTTGCCTTTGGGCATGGCGATTGACGGCGGTGTGACTCTCGAAGCGTATTTGCGATGGTGGATGTTTTATGAGGACAAATTAGAACAAGATTTCCTCGCAGTGCAGGAAAACGAGATGATCTTTGAGGCGGACAGTTTCGAGCGTTATGACGGTTTTACCGTCAGTTGGCGAAATTGGCAGGTCGTACCCTATCACACGTTAGACGATTGCTTGCGTTCGTGCCAATCTCGCGGATCGGATCCGACTTGGGAACCTCGACTTTATGGAATTGACGACATGCGCATAGCCTTCGGACTGTCCACGTTCAAAATCGTCAAAAGAAAATTCGGGTTTAACTATTACATTACCGCAGAAACAAATTGGAAAGGGGAAGTCGTCAAAATATACGACACAAGGTATTCTCACTATTTTTACAAATTGCAAATAGACTTGGGCATAGAGGACGACAAACTCGAACCCTCCGACGGCTTCAACCAATATGTTCAATAAATTTTGCTTGTTAAATTTGAAAAAACGTATCGATAAACTATGTTTGAAGCGTTGACTGGGCGACCGACGGACGCCCAACAGCCTCTTTCTCGCGGAATTTTTTGGGTGGTGGCAGATTCGGAAAGCGAACTGGACGTCGCGCATATCGTTGCTTTTGCCAAACCTTGCGACGAATGCGGTGCATTTTTTGACGCCGACGGGCTGAGTTCTGCCGACGGAACGGACTACAATCACAAGGCGACTTGGTCAACACTGCCCAAAAACACTACGCACGGCAAATCGTTCGACTACTATCCGCGGGGCAGAGTGGAAATTCGTGGCGGAAAAGCGACGGTGTGGTTAAACGAAAACATATTGCCGTTGTCCGACGAGATCGTCCGCTTGTTCGGGCTGGAAGGCGTTGCGGTGAGAGTGCGCGTTGACGGAAGCCGACACTACAAGTGTCACTTTGACAAAACATGAGCGCGCCTGTTTAATACGAAAAAAGCGTGATAGCAACAAACAAAGCAATGTCAGTAAAAACACACAAAACGAGACAAGTTGATAGCAGTGTAGCCACTGTCGGGCGATTTTACGAAAAGGACGGCAACCGCGTAGGAGAACCTATCAAAGTTCAAATTGTCGGGGACGTTTTTCCGCCCCATGTTCGCATTTTGCGGAAAAGTGACGGTGTGCAAGCGTGCGTCAGGCTGGACAAGGCGCAATATTTTCCGTCAAGATGGCACGTGCAAAGGTTGACGGACGAGCAGGTAGACGGATTGATAGAGTTCTTTCGTTCGCCGTCGGATTTTTCCGCGGTTCGACTTGACGGAACAACATACAAATTGAAAACCATGTGGGACTACACGATAGTTGCTTGGAACCGCGAATGCGACGATGTTTGTATGCGTTTTGCGTTGCAACGCGATAGCGACGGTTACTTGGCGTCTCAAATGCCCGATTACACAAAGCTAAATCAAAGTTTGTCGTCGGCAAAAATAACCTACGACGACATCGATACATGCGAATTGGCTCGCGTTGCCAAAGAAGACACGGGCTTGATGTACGATTTGATGCTGGACAGTTTGGGCAAAGACAGGCGCGACGTGCCTCCGCACATATTTGTTTGTGTGGGCGATGAGCTTGTCCCGTTACCGTTGTCGTCAAATGCGGAAGAGTCGGGCGCTAACGATCCAAACGGATTTGCCTGTGTGAGAAAGTACGTTCGGGCATATCAGTCGGTGTTGTTGGCGCATCACAACAAACTTTTGACGGACAGGCAGGCGCTTGATTTGCTTGGAGATATTGAGACGGCGGATAGCGAATTGGTAAACTCGACGCTTCGCAAAGTAAACGCAACGGCAAAAAAATATGATTGACGGCAAATACCTATCTTATATATTGCGCCACGCTCCTTCTGTGGCAAACGTCGAGTTGGACGGCAACGGATATGTCGCCGTGGACAAACTTATTGACGGAATAAAACAAACGGGCAGAGACGTCGACTTGACAGATTTGGAACGGATCGTCGCCCATGACGGCAAACATCGCTTCTCTTTCAACGAGGACCACACCAAAATCAGGGCAAATTACGGTCATTCGGTAGCGGTAGACTTGCAACTGCAAGCTATCGCGCCTCCCGCATTTCTCTACCACGGCACGGCAAATAAGTTTTTGGAACGCATAGCGACGGAAGGGATCAAAAAGCAGTCGCGCAACTTTGTTCATCTTTCCGACGATCCGCAGATGGCGTTGGCGGTGGGCGCAAGGCACGGACGAGCGGAGGTTTTGAATGTTGTCGCGCGCGAAATGCACGACGACGGGTTTTCCTTCTATCTTTCCGAAAGCGGTGTGTGGTTGACGGAGTTTGTTCCGTCGCGGTACATTTTTCAGACGGACGAGGCGATGTCGGACGATTGCAAAGTCCTACCGTTTGAAATGTCGCGTTTGGAGACCAAGCGCACGGGCGTTAATGGGACGATTTGGGTTTACGACACGGGCAAGCCAATTGAACCGAGTAGATACCGAATAATATACGAACACGCCGACGCGAGATTTTTTGTGTATTTTGGCGGAGTTTTCCCGGTGGTGCAAGGACAAAGCGCCCTTGTTCCAAGTTTGTCGCGCGTTGTCAAGTGGATCGGACAAAACAAAAATATCCTGCTCAAACTTTACAGCGGGGACGGTTGCGATATCGTTGAATTTTTCAGGGAAATGCAACCCGTCCTCACCCACTGAAAGCAAAAATTTTCGCACATTGACCTTTGCGAAAATTGCGCAAAAAAATGACGAAGAAAGGCAAAAAACGCACAATGGGGTAAAAAAAACAGAAAACAAGAACCCCAAAACAATCGCTTTTGACCACCCCCCCCGATCTCAACCGAACCAACATATGGTTCTGTTGAGATTTTTCATAGTTGCCCGCATGACATCTCAATTGAAACGAACTTTTATTTATTTATACTTGCGCATATTAGTTGAATTTGTTATAATAATTATGTTTAACAATCTCTTAATACACATGTGAGAGACGGTATTGATAATTCGAAAGAGTTTGGCGCTTTTTGTATTGGTGCAAATTTGTAAGTGGATATTGGCGCAACTTGTTCGATGAGATTTGGCAAGTGGTTGTAAGGGCTTGACCGATATTTGTGGGTATTGATGTATGTGGCAAAAAAAGATGGCGATTTTTCTGATCATAATGTCCGTTATCGTGGGTATCTGCGGGATTTTTATGAATAAAATTTACGACATTTCAAGAATAGGCACTGTGGCGGGCGTCATGTTTACTGTTTTAAGCATGACGGATCTGACGATTGCTATATTTTTGCTTGGCAGATACATGGAGATACAAAACAAACAAGGAAGCAAAGTGGTTAATATCATAGGCTTTTTCGTTGGTGCCATTACAATTGTTTCTACTATCGTTGATTTAGTACAATGGAGGATTTAGCCATGAAACCACATCAAATAATAGCCGTTGCAACAATGATTTTATGCGCAATATGTATGCTTGTTATTGGTATCGCATACAATTTTTGGAACGAAGCGTGGTACTGGATAATATTCGTTATCTTGTTCTTATTGCACGCCATTCCATTGTTCTTTAATTCCAAATTCACTGATAGAAAATGAACTCCAAGTTGGACTTATGGTATAAAAAATCACTCTTATTAAAATGGGGGGGGGACGATTAAATGAAGCAACTAAAAATTTGGGGTAATATATTGT
Organism: uncultured Clostridia bacterium; assembly: GCA_947624235.1. Classification (GTDB taxonomy): domain Bacteria; phylum Bacillota; class Clostridia; order Christensenellales; family CAG-314; genus Fimimonas. Next base: position 40,200 of record CANQJK010000009.1, read on the forward strand.
TCGTGGCAAGCATTATCACGCCCATACTTGGATTTATGGTTTCCTGTACAGTTGGGGATGTAGATACGTTTGATATGGCAGGTATGTTGCATTATATTTGGATAATGTGGCTGTTTATACCAATAAGTATTGCATCTTTGATAATTGGATTTTGCCTAAAAAAAGGCAATGAGAAATATAAAAAGAATATTGTTGTTGCAAGCATCGTAATACCGGTTTTGATCTTGTTCGGCTCATATGGATTTATATTTTCTTCTACGGTGAGTTATGACGCAGATGTTTTAAAAGACATAGAACAACAAACCGAGTGGGCTTTTCCAAATAATGCAGAAATTGGAACACTTATCGAAAAAGATTACTGTTTGTCGTTTGTTAAGATAGCCGATGACGCCGATAATATTGCCTTTGAGGAAAAAATCAAAACCAGTGATAAATGGACAAACAGCCTGCCCAATGCAATAATTGGCATACTCCCCTTTGAAGCAAGGATAAAAACTCAAAATTGCAAGTATTTTATGTTTTACAACAAAGCCACAAAACAATACAATGTGCCTCCAACATTAAGCGGAGCATACGATTGTGTATATATGGCTTATGATGAGGGACGTGTAATAGTTTTGTTTAATTGTATGCTACAATTTACAGCATAAAGCCCGAGGGGAGTTTACGCATAAAGTAATTTAACTTTACTTTTGACACTCCGTGCCAAACTCAAAGTACAAGTCGTCGTTTTCATCGGTCATTAAATCCAAGTCCATAACGCTTATACGTCCTTGTCTGGTAACTGCAAC
>CANQJK010000010.1 GCA_947624235.1 uncultured Clostridia bacterium
GTCAGCAATCATCTTTACCTATCGATAGGCTACACTTACGGCAAAACCAAATTGGAAATAGAGTATTGCAACAAATAATATTTGTTTTTGCCCCAAGCAAGCGTTGTCTGTCGGCAACATAGATATGCGCTAAAGAGCTATCAACAGCAAGACTATTTTGCAAACCGAAGTCTTTGACGACGGTTGAAACGCAAAACGGATAGTTGCGTTGTGCGTAATTGCAATGCGACAACGGACAAATATAAACAAACTTCCACGCATACTAACGTTATGCGTAACGGTAAAACTATGAAAGATATTGTAATAAAAAATGCAAAGGAAAACAATCTTAAAAGCGTAAGTCTCACCATACCGCGCGACAAATTGGTGGTGTTCACGGGGCTGTCGGGCAGTGGCAAGTCCTCGCTTGCTTTCGATACGATTTTCGCCGAGGGGCAACGCAGATATGTGGAAAGCCTCAGCAGTTATGCGCGTCAATTTCTCGGACAAATGGACAAACCCGACGTGGAAAGCATCGAGGGGCTGTCTCCCGCAATCTCCATCGATCAAAAGACGACGTCGTCAAATCCGCGCAGTACCGTCGGCACCGTTACGGAAATTTACGATTACTTGCGCTTGCTTTTTGCGCGCATAGGCGTCGCTTACTGCCCCCATTGCGGATTGCCGATAACCAAAACCACCGTTGACCAAATTTGCGACCGCGTTGTCGCTTTGGGAGAGGGCACCAAATTGTTGATATTGGCTCCGATAGTTCGCGGAAGAAAGGGAGAGTACGCAAAGCTGTTCGACCAACTCAAACGACAGGGATTTATGCGCGTCAATGTGGACGGAAACACATACACATTGGACGAGGAAATAAAACTGGAAAAGAACGTCAAACACAACATAAGCGTTGTGGTGGACCGTTTGACCGTCAAGGCGGAAATGAACACGCGCCTGTCCGATAGCGTCGAAACGGCGTTGAAACTTGCCGACGGGCTGGTCGTTGTGTCTGCAAACGGCAAAGAGACGACCTACTCCAACAAATTTGCCTGCCCTGAGTGCGGTTTTACGATAGAGGAAATGGAACCCCGTTCCTTCTCCTTTAACAGCCCCTTCGGAGCCTGCCCCGAGTGTTTGGGTTTGGGCTTCAAGCAGGAATTTGACGAAAAACTCATCATTCCCGACGACAGCAGATCGTTGCACGACGGAGCGGTGAAGCTTCTCGGCTTCAATTTGGGAGCGGCAAGCTGGATGAGGACGCTTTTTGAAGCCCTTGCCGAAAAGTACGGATTCAGTTGCGACGTACCCGTCAAAGATCTGCCCCAGTCTGCCTATAACGTGATCATGTACGGCAACGGCAACGAGCAGATAGTTTGTAAATTGCGCGACGGAAGAAGTTTCAACGCAACTTGGGAGGGCATAATCCCCATGATGACGCGCCGTCACAACGAGTGCAAAAGCGACTGGACGCGTCAGGAATACGAAAAGTTTATGGTGGACAAACCCTGTTATCACTGTCACGGCAAGCGCCTCAAAGAGGAAATTCTTGCGGTAAAAGTGGGCGGTCTCAACATCTGGGAGGTAGGCGAGTTGTCCATTACCAAGGCGTTGGAATTTTTCAGCGATCTTCGTTTGGATGAGACTCGCGCCAAAATTGCCTACATGGTATTGCGCGAAGTCAACGCGCGCCTCAAATTTCTTGTGGACGTGGGCTTGGGCTACCTTACGCTCAATCGCAGTGCAGGCACTTTGAGTGGCGGAGAGGCGCAACGTATCCGCCTTGCCACACAGATAGGAAGCGGTTTGACGGGCGTATTGTACATTTTGGACGAGCCGTCGATAGGTCTGCACCAAAGAGATAACAGCAAGTTGATAGCAACGCTTACGCGTTTGCGCGATCTGGGCAACACGCTTATCGTGGTGGAGCACGACGAGGAGACTATTCGCTCTGCCGACTTTGTGGTAGACGTGGGACCGGGTGCGGGCGTGCACGGCGGAGAGATCGTTTTTGCGGGAAGCGTTCCCGATCTGATAAAATGCAAACAGTCCATAACGGGCAAATATCTGAGCGGAGAGATGTACATTCCCGTGCCCAAAGAAAGGCGCACGGGCAACGGACACTTTTTGACGATAAAGGGCGCATACAAAAACAATCTCAAACACATAGACGTCAGTTTTCCGTTGGGTTGTCTCAACTTGGTCACGGGCGTGTCGGGAAGCGGAAAAAGCAGTCTCGTAAACGAAGTTTTGCTACCTTATCTCGAACAACACCTTAACCATGCCCGTCGAAATGACGTGTTTTGCGACAAAATAGAGGGTTTGGAGTATCTCGACAAGGTAATATCTATCGACCAAAGCGCTATCGGACGCACTCCCCGCAGTAACCCCGCAACGTACACGGGCGTATTTACCATGATCCGCGACCTGTTTGCCTCCACGCCCGACGCGAAAGAACGCGGTTATTCTTCGGGAAGATTCAGCTTCAACGTAAAGGGCGGACGGTGCGACCACTGTGACGGCGACGGAATACTCAAAATTGCCATGAACTTTTTGCCCGACGTATATGTCCCCTGCGAGGTATGCCACGGGGCACGCTACAACAGGGAAACGCTGGCGGTAAAGTACAAGGGCAAGTCGATTGCCGATGTTTTGGATATGACCATAGAAGAAGCGGTGGGCTTTTTTGAAAATATAACTTCGATAAAAAACAAAATACAAACTCTTTACGACGTCGGCTTGGGTTATATGAAACTCGGGCAGTCGGCGACCACCCTTTCGGGAGGAGAGGCGCAACGCGTCAAGTTGGCAACGGAACTCAGCAAGCGCAGTACAGGCAAGACTCTCTACATTCTCGACGAGCCTACAACGGGACTGCACGCGCACGACGTTTCCAAACTAATATCCATTTTGCAACGTTTGGTGGCAGGAGGTAACACCGTCATCGTGATAGAACACAATCTCGATGTGATCAAAGTGGCCGACTATATCGTGGACCTCGGACCGGAAGGCGGAGACGAAGGCGGAACGGTGGTGGCAACGGGCACGCCCGAACAGATAGCGCAAAACGAATTTGGATATACGGGCGAGTTTTTGCGACCTATCCTCGACAATGCGCGCAGAGAATGATGTTTTTGCACCAACCGAAATGCGTTTTTGAAGTTTTGTGAGAGATGTAGTGTGTTGCAGTAAAAAAAATGCGGAAATACGCTTTTGCGTTAAAGCGAAATTTGAACGAGCGCATTGTCCCGAAATCGGTAGTCTCCAAATGTCCCGACCTTGTGACACAAAGAGCGAGTATGTCCACTGTAAAATAATCTGCAACAAGGGCGTAGCCCGAAGTGAAGCCTTTTTACAGGGGATATGCGAGCGACACCATAATCTGCAACGTTTGACATAGACTTTTTTAACCCCATATCGGCAAAATGCTCGTAAAAAGGCTCTATGTCGAATGTTGAGACGATCAAAAATTATGATAAACAAGGTTTGTTTCCGCATTACGTTTACTGCAACACCCTAACATTTATTATAGAGCTAAAACAAAAATCCGAAAGCCGACAAGCTCTCGGATTTTTCGTTTGTTTTGATATATCAGTAGTTGTTGTAGTTTCTCAAAACCTCTTCGGACAACTGGCTTATGGAAGTTGCTCTGCTTCCGTCGCCTATTGCCTTGAAACTCCAACCCGAACCGCGCCTTATCGCTACTCCCAAAATGAGCGCGGTGTCGTTTTCCACCTTCGAATTGACCTTGTATTCTATCAAAGGTCTGCGCCCCGTTTGATCGTACAAGCGAATGTACATGTTGCGCACGTCTCTGAATTTTTGTCCGCGATCTACGCAATTGTAAATGTTGAGCACAAAGAACAATTTGTCAAATTCGCGAGGGACTTTTTGCAGTTCAACGGTGATATTTTCGTCGTCGCTGTTTCCTCCACCTTCTCCCGTCAAATTGTCGCCGTGGTGTATCACGCTTCCGCTGGGATGTTCCAAGTCACCGAAGTAAACGATATCCAACTTGCCTCCTCCCACCAAAAATACCGACGAGTCGATATCCATGTTGTTGTAGCTCAAACTGGGATCCCAGCCTACGCCTACTACGATCTTGGACAAGGGACGGTGATCGGAAAACTCTATTTTGACTTCCTGTCCTTGCGAAAGATTCTTTACGCCGTCCTCCGAGGCTCCGCTTCCCACTGTTTGCGGTATCGATCCGCGGTAAGCAGGCACGTCGGCAACGTTTCCGCACACAGGGCAAACAAAGTTTCTCTTTGCCGAGCCGTCATAGCAGATGTATCTTCCGCATTCTCCGCAATGAAACACAAATTTGTTTCCGCAACTTCTGCAACCCACTCGCGCAAAGTTGTCCCCTATAACAGCAGTTCCCGCAAGTTTATCGGGGCTTACCATAGCGGTATCTCCGCTTACTACAAAGTTGCCTACAAGCGAATGTCTGTCGCTTTCCTGCGAAAATTGCACGACGATCGGTTTTTTGTGAGTGGAGCAACAGCCCAATTTAGTGATAATTTTTCCCATATGTATTTCTCCCTATATAAATTTTTTACTTTTGATATCCAAATCTCTCTACGTTTGCCAACCAGGCCGCGCAGTTTACTACAAAACGGTCCGTGCCCGCGGTATTCCAGTTGCAGTACAAGCGGGTAAAACCGCCGTCTACCAGTACGCGTTTTCCGTTTCTGTCCTCAAATGCCGTTACTACCTGTCCGTCCGATGAGTAAACAAGCGGTGTAAGCACGTTTTGGTAGTTGACAAGGTGAGAGATAGTTATTCCTTCGTAGAAACTTACAATACCCGTCGAAATGAGGTGATTGCCTATGATGCCGGGACCGTTTCTCGTTTGTTGCACGCCCAAAACTTTGTCCCCGTTGTAGTTTCCTGCCATGTACACAGATCCGTAAAAAGCTTTGAGAACGGCGTTTGCATCCACATAGTGAGGATCGTTGTCGCTCCAAATGTAGATACCGTGTCCCGAGTTGTAGTAGTCTTTGATAAGGCTTATTGTGTCGTTGGACAAGTGCAATGAGTAGTCGGATATTATCCACAATTGACTGTTGGGTTTGTCGAGCAACGGTTTGAGTTGATATCTGTCGAGCATACCGCTTGTGCACTCCAAAACGGTAACGACAAAGCCCTTGCGTTCCAAGGCCGCTTTCGGTTCCACAACGTTTACGTAGTGATTTAGATTTAATATTATAACGTTGTATTTGGTAAAACTTCCGTCCTGCGCCAGATCGTACTGGCTTCCTTGCGGATTGCCGAATTTGTCGCGAGAAGCGGTGGGGATATCGTTTACGCTTGCCCATTTTGTGTAGGGACTGTCAAAGGACGCAGTGCGCGGAATACGCCTTCCCGACGCTCTTGGCACGTCCGCAACGTTACCGCAGTGGGGACAAGTGGCGTTTTTTACCGCCTCGCCCGAATAACAAACAAACTGTTTGCATTGACCGCATTGGTAAACGAACTTGTTTCCGCAACATTTGCAACCGACGCGGGCAAAGTTGTCTCCTATGACGGGTTCGCCGACAAGCGGTTCGGGACTGACTATCGCCGTGTCTCCGCTTACCATATAACTTCCCACAAGAGAGCATTTGCCGTCCTCCTGAGAAAATTGCATAACTATATGCTTTTTGTGAGTGGAACAACATCCCACTTTTGTGTTGATTTTTGCCATATGTCACCTGTGATTATCTTTGTCCGCCGATTATTTTGGCGCCCGACGCAAACGCCGAACCGAAGTTGTTGCCGTCTACTCGTATGCTTCCGTTTGCCGATGAAATAGAGGAAAGGAAACTTTGATTTGCCCCCGCGCAACCGATCGCGATGATGGTTACTCCCTCGCTTTGGATACGTTGAGCGATGCTTATGTGGTCGCTGTCACTGCCTGCCCATGCACCGTCCGTCAATACGACGAGAAAACGTCCTTTACCACCGTTTCTGTCTACAAATTTGGGAAATTCGTTCCTTATGTATCCAAGAGGCGAATTTGTTCCTCCTCCCGTATTAAGCGACAGTATCGCGTTTTCTATTTGAGCCTTGTCGTTTGTAAAATTCAGCACGGTCCTCACATAGCTTTCAAATGTCACCAGAGCAAATTCCGCGTCGGGAAATTTGTGTACGAGTTCATGGATGGCGGCATTTTTTACTTCCTTCAAAGGCTCTCCCCACATACTGCCCGATATGTCTATCGCCAACATTATTTGCAATTGACTGCGTTGCGAACTGGCGCATATGCGATCGTTTTTTGCTTTCGGCACGTCAGAACTTTTTCCGCAAACGGGGCATACGGCGTTGCTGTGCGCATTGCCGTCGTAGCACACAAAACTTCCGCAGTGGCAACATTGGTACAAGTGTTTGTTACCGCACGCCTTGCAACCTCTGTATCCCTGACCTACATAAAACTCTCCGCTGATAGTTTTCTCTTCGGCGCTACCGCTTGTGCCCATGCTGATGTACGAGCCTGCCGCGCTGTATTTGTTTCCGTTTACGGTAAATTGAAATGCGACGTCCTTTCTTCTGTGAGTGGAGCAACCGCCTGTAAATGATTGTATTGTGTTTGCCATATTGTCTACCTGTCCGTAAATTATTTGGTTTTACTTTTGTCTTCCGATAATTTGCGCGCCCGACGCAAACGCCGAACCGAAGTTGTTGCCGACAACGCTTATGCTTGCGTTAGGCGAAGCGACAGAGGCAATAAATTGTCTGTCTGCGCCCGCGCAACCTATCGCTATCACGTTGATGCCGTCGCGTTGCATTCCCTGCGCGGTGTGAATGTGTCCCTCGCAATTGCCTGCCCATTCGCCGTCCGTCAATATGACGAGGAAACGTCTGCTTTTGCTGGATCTGCTCAAAAATTGAGGAAATTCCCGTTTGATATGGGCAAGGGGCGATGTCGTACCGCCTCCCGCGGTGAGGGAAAGTACAGCAGATTCTATGCGCGCCGTGTCGGTGGTAAAGTTCTGTACGGTTTTTACGCTTGTTTGAAAAGCCACAAGGGCAAATTGCGCACCGGGAAACTTGCGTATCAACTCGTTGATGGCGGCGTTTTTGACTTCCGCCAAGCGAGAGCCTACCATGCTTCCCGAAACGTCTATGGCAAGGATGATTTGCGTAGGTTCTGCGCTTACGCAAATACGTTCTCCGTTGGATTGGGGGACGTCGCCGACTTTTTTGCAAACGGGGCAAACGGCGCCGACTTTTGCATTGCCGTCGTAACACACAAAGCTTCCGCAGTGGCAACATTGATACAAGTGTTTGTTACCGCACGCTTTGCAACCCCTGTAAGATTGTCCTATGTAAAACTCGCCGTTTATCGTCTTGTCTCCGCCTGCGCCGTCGCCTGTGCCCAAGCTGATGTAGGAACCTGCCGCGCTGTACTTGTTGCCGTTTACGGTAAATTGAAAGGCAACGTCTTTTCTGGAATGAGTGGAGCAACCGCCTGTAAACGATTCTATCTTTGTAGCCATATTTTTTCTCCTATTGTTTAGAACTCTTGCTGGAACTTTCCGACACTTCGTCGATACTGTCTACCCAAGTGATGGAAATAACGTTTCCGCAAGTGGGGCAGGTGACTGTGGGAGCGCCACTTTGTATGCAGAACATTGTTCCGCATTTTCCGCAGGTGGAAAAGTTGTCGTTACCGCATTCTCTGCATTTGAAGCCTAAACCCGTCAAAAATTTTCCCGTATGGGTTTCGGTACTGCTGTCGGAATCTGTACTCGGACCGCTCAAACGCAAGGATCCCACCGCATAGTAGTTGCCGTCATCGCCAACCTTAAATTGATAGCCCACAGGCGTTTTGCGAGTGGAGCAAACACCGTTTACTATAAAATATTTAGCCATTTTTTTCTCCTTATCAACTATTTGTGTGTAAATTTACTATAAGCTCTTCCCGACATATAAACGCACAGTTCGCCCGAGAAAAAATCTTTCGGTAGGGCGGACAAGCCGTCGGCTAAATCGTATCCGCTGTCCACAATAAATATGCATTTTGTATCGTCGCATACCAACCCCATTTTCGCCAACTTGGTTTTATTGTCAGAGCCGTCGCTATTTACGGCGGAAACGATCGTTGCAAGCGTAAGCGTTGCCAAGTTATATTTGGGCAATTCTTCGTAGGAAATTTCCTTCCAATCGTTGCCTTGCAATTCATACAGTTTTTCGTCTATTGTAGGTACTTCAGGTTGAACGCGCTCTAACGGATGGAAAATAACCTCTCTGTACAATTCCTTTACGTCTTTGGCAAAACGCCAAATGTTCTGATCGTAGGTTCCAAAAATATTCCATTCGTTAAAGTCGAGCGTTATCTTGGTTGCCAATTCATCATCGAATTTTTGCCAGTCTACGGTGAAATCCGCAACAAATTCTTCCGACCAAGAAATTTCTGCATTATCGCCCTTGAAGTCTACCAATACGTTTTGGGTTTTGTTGTCAAAAATAAATTGTTCATTTTTTTTGTTGTAAACCAAATCGCCCAAAACAGGGCAGATAAGCTCGAATAGACTCATCAGTAGCTGAATACTACTGCTTTGGGCGTTAGATTGTTCTCCATACGGTTCAAAAAGAAGAGATGTAATATCATTCCAAATTTTGCATTTTTTCTGTTCGTCGGTAAGCCTTGGGTAAAACGCCTTGATCTTTTCAAAACTCGAAGCATACAGTTGTGCCCAAATACAGAAATGTACCTGTTTGACGATGTTTTCCCAAGATTTTTTTAGGATCTCAAATTTGAGCACGATCGTATTACCATCTTTTAAGGACACCAATTCGTCTGCGTCTTTCTTTATGTTGGCAAATTTTCTTTCTAGGTCTTTTTTTATACCTTCCAAATATTTATCTTCGATGTTGGACCACTGAAAGTAATCTTCCTCTACTTCATTGGGCACGTCGGCTTCGCAAGGCACCTTTTTTGCTTTTGCCAAAGAGCTGATACCGCGCGCGATTCCCTTTAATATGGAAATGTACCAGTCTGCTAATGTCTCGGAAAACAAAAATCTGCCTTTTGACAATTCTTTCATAGTGTCTTTTGCTTTTGTTTCATTTTCTTCTGAAAGTTTGTATTCAGGTTCGTATACGCCATACGGATTTTTCAAATTGTTAGTACTCATATTTTCTCCTTATTTTCTGCGTGCTAATTTCATATATACCAGCTCGTCTGCGGTCACGGTCGTAGATGTTGCGCCGTGATACACTATGTAAACGCCTTGGTACGATCCGCGTTTTATTTTGACGGCGGTGGTGTATTTGATGTTGTCGGATTTCCAACTGTGACTGATAAGCGGGGGTTTGGATCTCACTTTGTCGCCCACATCCGTCAATATCTTGTTCAGCGTTGTTCTGCGCTGATGTATATCGTCCACGCGTTGCTTGCTTTTTTGCAAACTGTCTTTTATTTGGTTTGACTTTGTCAACAAATCGGATAGCTCGTTTTTGCCCGACGTCAGGTCGAAGCCCTTCGAGTAGTCCTTTTTGCCCATTCTTTGTGCCAAAAGAAAGTCGATTCTCAGCTTTTTTACTTCGGGCAACGCTTCGACGTTAGGTTCAAAGGCAAGCTTGTCAAAGGGAAACATCGGCGGAGCGTCGGTCTCCTTCAATTTTGCCACGTCGTTTTCCAAAATTGCCATCTCGCTTTGCAATCGTTCAAAGAACGAAACTGTTTCAGACAATGCGTTTTGTGCGGTCTCGTACAGAGCGTAGCAAGCCTCCTCTTTGTCGGTAGCGCTCAAAGTTACGGTTTGGGCGATATTGTTCACGTTTTGGGCAAGTTCGCTTGCCTGCGCGATGTTTTGTTTTAACGATCCAATTTCGTTCAGCCAGTCCGCTTGCCGTTGTTTCAGCGCTTCCGCCTGTTTGGCAGGTTGCTTGTATTCGACTATCGTCTGATCGATGTGTTCCAGCAGGCGGTCGCGGTGGTGCGAGGTCGTTTGCGTGGATATCTCGTGCCAGCGTTGGGAGATCTGCTTAAAATCGGCAAGACTATCCGCGTCCTCCGCAAACCAAAAGTCGTGCAGATCCTTTCGGAGGGTTTCGAACTTGACGTTTTTGCAGGTCGCCAAAGCTTCGAGCTTGCTCTCGTACAGAGACACAGCCAACCCCTCTTCCAATAGGCGAGAGGCATTCCAGTTAAAGCAGGTGGGACCTTTTTGCACTTTGTACATTCCGCGCAAGTTTACGTTGCGTTGAACGTTAAAGCCCTCTTTGGGGACGAGAGTTATTCCGTCCGTGTCCCAAGTGTCCGAGTTGTCCGCATCCTTGATTTTAGCGCTGAGCACATCGCGTTTCAGCTGTTCGGTCCCCTCTGCTTTTCCGTCTTGTACCAACCAAAATCTGTTGACATAACTGAACTTTTTTTTGTTTGGCACAATATATTTGCGATTTTTCGGATCGTCAGCGGTGTCGAAGAGCGCGCGCATAATGTCGCCCGACGGCGGAAACGAAATGGAGTTTTCCCACGGCATAAGCGCTTGATAAACGACCACTCTTGCCATGCCCCAAGTTACAAGTTGTTCGGCGTCCACTGTTTTAGGAATGCGTATACCGCCGATCTCGTAATTGTACAACCCGATCGTTTCCGAACGGTAAATGAACCAGTCGCCCTCTGTAAATTCGATGGGATCTATTTCCCAAGGTCTATCCGAAACCTTGTCGCTCATCCTTTACCTCCCGAGGTAATGTTTATTTGCGTTTGATGTAGCCTTTGTTGAGCATTTGTTCCAGTGTCAAAGACTCGGAGCGTTTGTCGCTGAAATTGAATATGTATCTTGTTCCGCTAAACACGTCGCGCACAACGCTCACAACGTTGCTTGTGTCCGCGTCGGGATTTACTTCGTACAATTCTGCGTCGGCAGTGCGGAAGTTGATGCGTAGTGAGGACTTGACGGATTTGTCTACCGCAAGACCGCGCGTAACAAGTTCTTTCGATGTTACCAACGTCATAAACTTGTCATATCTGTAATAGCCTACGCCCTTTGCCATATCTCTCACAAGTTTGTTGGATGTCACGACGCGCAAATTGTTGTCGCGAGGCCACAGCGTTGCAAGTTCCGCTTCGGTACAAAGCACGCCCATTTCCTTCAATTCGGCAAAATTTACTACTCTGTCAAAGCCATCCACTTTTACAGCGTACTTGCCTTCAACAGACGCTCTCTTGGCACAAAGAGGTAGTGCGCCCTCGCCGTCCGACGGCCAAAGTTTGTGGCTCTCGTCAATAGGAGGCTCGCCTTTACGTTTTACCAGTTTTTCTGCTTCGAGATCTTTTATCGAGCGAGTAAACCAAGTGGAACCACCGCTATTGTATTGATAGTTCGGTCTGCGCGCATGACGAATCGTGTATCCGTCGGGCAATGTCAATTCGTAGATTTCTCTGTGTTCTTCCCACAGCGGATTGCGTTGATATTTTGCGGGAACGTTGGAGGCGTTTGCGCTTCTGAACAATTCGCACACCTGTTGAGCGGTGGGACGCGCATTGGGATCGGCGTCCATCATCCAACTGATCGCCGAATAGAGCAGGTCGGGCACGCTGTCGGGCAAGTTTAACTTGTAACCGCAAGCCAAAGCCAAACCGTAAGAGCTGTTTGTCAGCGGTTTACCGCTATCGGAAATCATAGGCAACAGGTTTAACCCGCTTGCTTCGCCGTAGTAGTACTCGTATATCGTAACGCCCAGCGCAAATATATCCGCCTTGTCGGTGATGCGTCGGAAGTCAAACGCTTCAAATTGATCTTGATCTCCCTCGTCGGCTATGTTGAACAGCTCCTGCAATTCCGGCGAGAAGTAAGTTCCGCCCAAAATATTAAGCCAAGCGCCGTAGGGAACTGCTTGCCTGTACAGTTCATCAAGAACAATGGCGCAGTCGAAGTCGATAAGAACGGCTTTGAAGTTTCCGCCTTGACGGACGATCAGCGTATTGCCTATTTTGAGGTCGCTGTGGACAATGCCCTTTTTGTGCAGTTTGTCCAATTCCTCCGCAAGGGAAGCAATGATGTCGTATTGTTGCCTTTCGCTCAGATCCTTGAACAAAAGGGGTTTGTCCGAGTGTCCTACATCCGATTTTACCCAACGCGTAGCGTCGATGGAGTAGGTTTCGTCTCCCTTAAAGGAGATAGGCTCTTTCCAGTAGTCGGCGGGAGGGACGATGCAGTCGTCGCCGATGGAATTGACGACGCTTATCAACTTTTGTTTGTATGTGAGGAAAGCGTCCGATACCCTGTCCTTTTTGTCGTATTTATCTTTTGCTCTGCGCAGACTTTCCAATTCGGAATTTATCTTGTCGCGCGTCACAATGTCGGAAGCGTCGCAACTGCTGAGCTCGTTTTGAAGCTTGCTAATTTTTTGGTCGGTATTGAACCACTTTGGTTTTGCCGCGTGAATTTTTACTTGATAATCTTCTCCGCCGTAAAGCATATGAGCGATCAAATTACTTTGCGCTCCCGATTGCCAAATTTTAGAATTATCTGTTTCGCCGTTTGCAGGCGTAAAATCTGCTAATTTCATTATTCTCCTCCGTTTTTCTTGTCACCGTCAGCGGTGGTGTTATTTTTGTCTTCCGACGTCGCTACGTCCGAGTGTTGTTGAGTTTCCGTGTCCGATACGCTTGCAGGGGTATCTTCCTTTTTTGTCGCCTGCTCCGTTGCGTCGGGTTTTTCGTCAATGGTCGCTTTGTCGTCACGCGGTGGCGTTTCAACAACGTTGTTTTCTTCGGTAGTTTCTGTGTCGGGCGTTGACGTATCTGGCACTTCTTCCGTTTGCGCATTTTCTGCAACAGTTGCTACCGTGTCGTCGGTTAATTGTTCGCTTGTCAACGGCGCAGTCGTCTGTGGTTCGGCGGGGTGTTCCGCTTCCTCTTCTACCTTGCCGATATTCAACGCCTTTTGAAGTTCGTCATTGTCTATTTTGCGTTCGCAGTCTGTTGGCAAAAGCACAGCTTCGCGCTCTTTGTCGTTGTCGCCGTGGAAGCACTTGTCAAACCAACTGTAAAGTGCCAAAATTTTCTCTGCTTCGTAGTTTATCTTGTCCGCTGTCAGTTCGAGGACACGTTCGCCGAATCCACATTTGCTGAGCAATTGCAGATCTTCCTTGGACATTATAACGTGTCTGTGCGGTTCTGTTTTCCAGCTTTCGGGAATTTCTCCGTTTACTTGTTGACACTCTTTCCAATCTTCCACAGCCGTGTTAAATACCGCCACGCGCCTGTTTATCGGTTTGAGCAAGCTGTTAAATCTGAATCCTTCCGCTTTTTGCGTATGCTCAAAACCCCACAGATTACATTCTGTGCTCTCGCTTTTTGCCTCTACCAAGGAGGCGTACGCTTGTTCGTATCTTTCTTTATTTAACAAACTGCCTATAAATTCGCAAAAACCGGGATCATCTTGAACATATTCCTCGATTTCCGCATCTTTTTGTCTTGCAGACGAATCTACATGAGGCTCCGAGTAGGGCACGTCCTCGCCATTTTCGTGCAGAGTTACAAGCGTATTGTAGAGCTTGTCGATAAACGTGTCTTCCGTGTTGCGCAATACCGAGAAAATCTCCAACGGGCTACTTTGTCCGAAGAAACGGGCGCTCAGTGTTCCGCTGTCATCCTTTTTGATAGAGTTGAAGGGCTCTCCCGAATAAGTTTCGCTCTTTCCCTGCGCACATCCCTGTCCGTAAAAATTGAAAACTACTTCCCGCACAAAATCGTCGAAGGAATAGCAACGGCGCAGAGCCTGCAAAAAGTTGTACTCAAACATAAAGTCGTTGGCTTTCAATTCGCCGTAGGGCATGACATATTTGCCTTTGAAAAGAGGTGAGGAACTTCCGCTACCCGGGCAGGTGTCGTATACGCCGTCCGAGCATGCTATCAACGCGCAGGGCGCTTCCGTTTCCACTATCCTTGCGCGAAGCGTGGCGTAAGGCGTGCCGAAAATCGTATACGGTTTGGTGCCGTAGTGTATCAGGTTGTCCATTGAACCGTCCGATTGAGCGTCGTCGATAGATATTTGCTGAACGCCCTCTTTTTCGTTTACAAGGTAGCAACGGCAATCGCCTACGTTATATGCAACTGCGGATATCTTGTTTGTATCCTTGTCGTAAACGTAAAACCAGCAAGCAAGCGTGCAGGGAAGAAAATACATCAATTTTTCGTCTGCCTTGTCTGTGTCGTCGTAGCTGAATATCTTTTCTATATTGGTCCACAACTCGCCTTTGCTTGTGTAGCATTTGTTTTTGTGATCGTATTCGCCACGAAGATAAATTTCTATTTCGTTGCGCAACTCTTTTACGTTACCCTCGTTAAAATGTTTCCAACCTCTTTTCTGCGCATAGCGACGGAATTTGTAAAAAATTCCTACGCTTACAATGCGGGACGCCAATGATTGACTGTCTCTTTTGTAGAAAGGCGTAACGGTCTGACTGTTTGCGGGATCCGTCCACTCTGCGGAGTTTACCGCAAAAAATCCGTCTGTGGGCACATCTGCAAAACTGCGCAATGCGTAGTTGAGCGCCTCATTGTCTTGAAAAAATGCGTCTCCGTACAGCGTACGCAAAAACTTTTCCAACTTTTGCTCTTTCGTTTCGCAATCTTTAACAAATTCTTCCAAGGATCTGTGAGTAAAAGATCCGTTGCCCAAGCCGTCGTCGGCAATGACGATGCCGTATTTGTAGGTGTGACCGTCGATGGTTTTGTCTTCTAACTCCTCAGCGATAGGGTAGGCGTCTCCGCCGTACCAACCGAGAGCTTGAAGTGCGTTTTTTCTTTCGGAATATATGGAAATCAGACCCTTGCGCATTTTTCCCAACGATTCGGGGAAAGTTTTGGCATTTACACGATATCCTATTGTTTCTTTTGCCATATCAATACTCCTTTAATGTACTTTCAAAAAAATGCGCGGTATGCCACTACGGCACTCCGCGCATTTATGGTTTCAAATCTTACACACAGCCACTTCTGACGATTTCTTTAATAATGATATCGTAGTTAATGTCTTCCAATCCCTTTGCGGCGTCAACGGGAGTAGAGGTGGTGTTCTCCCAACCCTTGAGTTGGTCCCAACTGTGACCTGCGATCGTTCCGTCGGGAACAAACAGGACAAGTCTCTTCTTTCTGGGGTGAAGTTTCGTAACTGCATTTTGAGCGTCGTCTTCGTGCCAGATTTGTTCCATTTCGGCGATATCTTTGGGGTAGAGATCCGATTGATATCCCGCGCAACCGTCTCTTTCTTGAAGGTTAAGGGGAGAAGCGTCGGACATTACCACTATGATGTGACGTCCGTTATCCGATCCGAAACGAGTCCAATCGGAGTTCATTGCGATGAACAAAGCTTCGAGTCCGTTTTCGGGAATGTCTCCGCCACGGTTTTCGATATTGATGCCGTTGATAGACGCTTGGAACTTGTCCAATTCGTCGGGAAGAGTGAAGAACTCTGTCGAGTGAATAGCGTCCTCGCCTTCTTGACCGAAATCTGCGAAGTCTATCACGCGAACGCGCAGTTGGTTGACGATTTTACCCTCACTTTCCATTCCCTTTACGATATCGTCGCCGAGAGAAAGCACTCTTTCGCGCACCTTTTCGATGATGGGCGTCATGCTTCCCGTTGCGTCGATAACGAACACTATATCCAGTTTGTAAGTTTGTTGACCTTGAAGATCTGCCATTGTTTTACCTCCGTAAAATGTTGTAAAGTATTTTCACTTCGAAAGTTTTGACGTTGTCCGTCAATGCTACTCGTTATGACATATTTTAGTGTAGCATATTTGTTAACAAATTGCAATAGGTTAAAAATATATTTTTCAAAAAATTTTTACAAATTCTGTGATTTTACCCATTTATTATGCTTATCTTGCCAAATCGCACAGATAATTTGATTTTTCTCAAAGAAAATCCGACGTCTGTATCGACGTCGGACCAAAGAAAGGCATAAATTGCCCCAAAACCGAAAGAGTTAATTGGCGAATTTTATGCCTGTCGGATTTAGAATGGTAGGTCAGGATAGCGCAATATCGCTACCCCAATCTGCTCACACATTTCTGAAAATTCTGAAATTGGATGGGTGTAGGTTTTCTCCCAGCCCTTTATTTGATCCCAGGTGCGACCGGCGATCGTTCCATCGGGAACGAACAAAAAGAGCATCTTTCTTTTGGGATTAAGTTTCGTAATTGCATTTTGAGCGTCTTCTTCGCTCCATAGCTCTTCCATTTCTTCGATATCTCTGGGGAATAGAATCGATATATATCCAGCGCAACCGTCTTTTTCATGAAGTTCAAAGGGCAAAGTGTTGGATATGACCACAATGATGTGATGTCCAATATCCGCACCGAAACTTGTCCAGTCGGATTCCATGGCAATAAACAAAGCTTCCAGTCCGTTTCCGAAAAGTCTTATGACATGGTTTTTGATATCGATGCCGTTGACTGCATCACGTAATTTGTCTTTTTCGTCAGGAAGAGTAAAAAACTCCGTCGAGTGTAAGGCGTCCTCTCCTTCCGTGGCGAAGTCTGCAAAATCTATTAAGCGAACGCGCAGTTGGCTGACTAAATAGTTGGCATCAGCCATTTCCTTTACGATATAGTCGCCGAAAGAAAGCACTTTTTCGCGCACTTGTTCCATGTGGGACGTCATGCTTCCCGTTGTGTCGATAACGAACGTTATATCCAGTTTGTAAGTTTGTCGACCTAAAAGATCATCCATTGTTTTACCTCCGTAAAATGTTGTAAAGTATTTTCGTTTCGAAAGTTTTGACGGTGTCCGTCGCTGTTGCTGGTTATGACATTTCTGAGTATAACATATTCGTCGGCAAATTGCATCGTTTTCGGTACATTTTTTCGAAAATTTTACAAATTCTGTGATTTTACCCATTTATTATGATCATCTTGCCAAATCGCACAGATATTTTAGTCTTTTTCAAAGAATGATCCGACGTTGATATAAGCGTCGGACCAAAGAAGGGCATAAATTGTCCCAAAACCGAAAGAGTTAATTGGCGAATTTTATGTCTGTCGGACTTATCTTGCTACGTCAGGATAGCGCGCTATCATTATTGCAATCCACTCACCTATTTGTGAAAATTCTGAAACTGGATAGGTGTAGGTGTTCTCCCAGCCAAATAATCGATCCCAGGTGCGACCTGCGATAGTTCCATCGGGAACGCACAAAAAGAGCATCTTTCTTCGTGGGTTAAGTTTTGTAACTGCATTTTGAGCGACGTCTTCGTTCCAGATTTGTTCCATTTCTTCGATATCTCTGGGGTAGAGATCCGGTTGATATCCCGCGCAACCCGCTTCTTCTTGAAGTTTAAAGGGCAAAGTGTTGGATATGACCACAATGACGTGATGTCCTTTGCCCACATCAAAACTTGTCCAGTCGGAGTTCATGGCGACAAACAAGGCTTCCAGTCCGTTTCCGAAAAGCCTTACGCTACGGTTTTTGCTATCGATGCCGTTGACTGCCTCACGGAACTTGTCTTTTTCGTCAGGAAGAGTAAAGAACTCCGTCGAGTGTATGGCGTTTTCCCCTTCAGTGGAGAAGTCCGCAAAGTCTATTGTGCGGAAACGCAATTGTTTTACATATATATCGCGACTAGCTAACATATTGACAATGTTGTCGCCAAAATAAAGTATGTTTTCGCGCACTTTACTCATGTAGGGCGTCATACCACCCGTTGCGTCGATAACGAACGTTATATCAATTTTGTAAGCAAGTCTATCATCCATTGTTTTACCTCCGTTAAAAATTTTTCAATTTTACCGCCTTTTGCCGATCGCGTTCAAAACCTTTTCGCAAATGTCTTTGCCTTGTATTTCTTCCAAAAGGTTGCACGCTTCCACTTCGGCAAAATCGACGTCATTCCACTGTGCGATGCTATCCCACGAATGGTCGGATATTTCTCCGCGCGGTGCAAAAAGCACAAGTCTTTTGTTGTGTTGCGAAAGGGCAAGTCCCGCCTGCTTTGGATCGTCCCAAGCTTTTTGAAGTTCGCTTGTTGTTTGCGGATAAAAGGCGCTGTCGTATCCCAAGCACCCGTCCCTTTCCTGAAAGTCCAGCGGAGAGGAATCCGTCAAAAGGACGATCAAATGAATGTTCGCAGACGGGCGCCAATCGCTTTTCATTGCCCACCAAAGCGCCTCTAACGCGTTTTCCGCTATGTCGCCTCCGCGACAATCGCAATCGATATTGTCTATGTACGCGCAAGCCTGCATTTCCTGTTGAGGCAGAGCAAAAAAATCCGATAGGCGTATAGCCTCCTCTCCCTCCGAACGGAAATCGGCAAAATCTATCACCTTTATTCTTATATCCGCGTTGTCGTAGCCCCCTTCGACCACCTGTTTTGTCGCGCTTTGATACATCAAGCCCATTTGTTCTATCAACGCATGTTTGTGATTGCTCATGTTTCCCGTTGCGTCCAAAACGTAAACTATGTCCGCGATGTATTGTTTGGATCTGCTACCGTTCATTTTTTCTCCTTTGATCAAAGGGCGCTTTGTGCCCGACAAATTTTTGTTGCAAAAATAATATAACACATTTGTTTCCATATTTCAACAACAAAAAAACTTTTTTTGAATATTGCATGCTTTGAGCGTCGGTACTTGTAAAAAATCGAAAAGTGGTGTACAATACCCATAACAAACTTTTTCGGGTGAAACATGAGCAAACGCAAACTTCTTTTGATAGACGGCAACAGCATATTGAATCGCGCATATTTTGCGCTCCCCGTCATGAACGACGTTGAAGGACGCAACGTAAACGCGGTGTACGGATTTGTCAATATTTTGCTGAAAGTGCTTTCCGACTGCGCGCCCGACAAACTGGTCGTCGCGTTTGACATGCACGGGCACAATTTCAGAAAAGACATCTACCCCGAGTACAAAGCCAACAGGCACGGCATGCCCGATGATCTTGCAATGCAAATGCCCATTTTGCACGATCTTCTTTTTGCAATGCGCGTTGCCGTGGCGGAAAAACCGGGAGTGGAAGCGGACGACATCATCGGCACCATAGCAAAAGCGACGGACGCGGAAACGATCATCGTTTCTGGTGACAGGGACATGCTCCAACTCGTTTCGGACAACGTCACCGTGTTGCTGACCAAAAAGGGCGTAACGGAAGTGGAGTTGGTCGATCCCGAGGTGTTGATGGAAAACTATCACCTCACCCCAAAGCAGGTGATAGATTACAAAGCGCTGAGGGGAGACACTTCGGATAACATCCCGGGAGTAAAGGGCGTTGGCGAAAAAACCGCCGTTGCGTTGTTGGAAAAATACGGCGATCTCGACACGTTGTACGACAACGTCCACTCCGAAAAGGGCGCGTTGCACGACAAACTCGTGCAGGACAAGGAAATGGCGTACATCAGCAGAACGTTGGCTACCATAGTGACGGACGCGGATATAGAATACGACTTGGAAACCGCTGATCTGCCCGACTACAACGGCAACGTCAAAACTATTCTCGAACAACTCGGTTTCCGTTCCGTCATATCGAGGTTGAATTTTCAGGATAGCCCCGACCAGGTCCAAAGGGTAGAAGTGGTCACCACACAAATAACCGACCTTGCTCAACTGGATAGGGTGGCGGAGAGCCTTTGCCATGAGGAATATGTCGCCTTTCACATGCACCAAAACGTCATATATCTTTCGGCGGATGACGCGCAACAGTACACGGTGACGCTTTCGGACAGTTTTTTGGACGAATTGACGGAAAGCGCCGTTTGGAAAACGCTCAAACCGCTTTTGCACAGCGACGTGCCCAAGGCGGTCTACGACGTAAAGGCATTGAGACACTTTTTGACGGAGCGCGGAATGGACGTCAACAACGTGGTGTACGACGTGTGCTTGATGCAATATCTTGTGGAATACCGCGCCTACAAGGACCTGCCCTCTTTGCTCGGAGCATACGGCTACGCGGACTTCGGTGCGGGCATTTACGCTTTGGCAAAGACGCTCGGAGCGCAATTATCGGCACATGGGGTGCAAAAACTCTATCAAGATGTGGAACTTCCGCTTTCAGACCTGCTGTTCAGGATGGAGCAGGAAGGGGTAAAGGTGGACGAAAAACTTCTCGACCAGATGTCTGCCAAAATGCACGCGCAGTTGGAGGACTTGACTGTGGAAATATGCCAACTTGCGGGGGAAACGTTCAACATAAACAGTCCCATGCAACTGGCGCGCATATTGTTCGAAAAGTTGGGACTGCCTCACGGCAAAAAGAATCAACGGGGATATTCTACGGGCAACGACGTGCTGGAAAAACTCGTCAACAGTCATCCGATAGTGGAAAAGGTGCTTTCCTTCCGCAAGATATCCAAGCTGTTGAGCACCTATCTTGACGGGCTCAAACCGCTGATAAAGAGGGGCGTGGTGCACACGACCTTCAATCAGGCGCTCACATCCACCGGGCGGTTGAGCAGTAGTGATCCCAATTTGCAAAATATACCCATTCGCAACGATCTGGGAAAGGAAATACGCAAGCTGTTTTGCAGTAAATACGGCGTGTTTGTGGGCGCGGACTATTCTCAGATAGAACTGCGTTTGCTTGCCGCTTTCAGCAAGGACGAAAACTTGTTGGAAACATTCCGCAAAGGGGAGGACATTCACACGCGCGTTGCCTCCGAACTGTTGGGCATACCTCCGCAAATGGTAAACAGCGATATGCGACGCATGGCAAAAGCCGTCAATTTCGGAATAATTTACGGTATCAGCGATTTCGGACTGTCGCAAAACGTCAATTTGAGCGTAAAAAAGGCGCACGACTACATCAAGTTGTACTTTGAAAGATTTCCTACTATCAAGGCTTATCTCGACGGATGCGTCGAACAGGCAAAAAAAGACGGATTTGTCACCACCCTCACGGGACGGCGCAGACAAATTCCCGAAATTCGATCCAACAATCGCAATTTGCAGGCGTTTGGCGAGCGCGCGGCAATGAATATGCCCCTTCAAGGAAGCGCCGCGGATATAATGAAGATAGCCATGCTCAAAGTGGACGAAGCAATGCGAAGGGAAAACCTCAAAAGCAAGATAGTGCTTCAAATACACGACGAACTTATCGTAGACTGCTATCCCGAAGAAGCCGATCGGGTGATGCAGATAGTGCGCGAGCAAATGGAAAACGCCGTACAACTCGACTGTCCGCTGACTGTGGAAACGGAAAAGGGAGCAACGCTTTATGAAGCGTAGAGTCGTTGCCGTAACGGGCTTTATAGGCTCGGGAAAGAGCGAAGTCATCAACATTTTGCGAGGATGGGGTTACAAAACTCTCAATTGTGACGACATCGCCAAAGATGTCGCCGAGCAAAAAGAGGTCGTAGACAAAGTGGTCGAACTGCTCGGAGCGCAATGCGCCGATAACGGCAAACTTGACCGCCGATACATACGAGAAGTCGTTTTTTTTGACGAAGCCCTGCTACAACGCTATCAGGCGATTTTTTTCGGCGAAGTGCGCGCACGTCTTTGCGATATTTTGCGTAAAATGGAGGGTATCGTATTTGTGGAGATCGCCGTTTTGGACGCATTTTCTTTCCCGTGGGAAGAGGTGTGGTGCGTAACGAGCGACAGGGCGCAAATATTGCAACGCGTAACGGCTCGGGACGGCGTTTCGGAGGAAAACGTAAATGCGATACTTTCCTTGCAACGCAAGTGTGACGCTCCCACGCGAACGATAACAAATAACGGCACGCTTTTTCTGTTGCAACAGCAGGTGGCGCAGGCGTTGAACAGCCTTCTCTCGCAGGACGAATAACGCGCGCATGTCCGTATGCGCATATGTGCATAAATGCGTTTTAATACGAAAATAAGTGATTAAAATCAATTGACAAATTTTGTCGCAAGTACTAAAATATGTAAACGTGATTGTGGGGCAGTTATTTCTGCCTCACAAAAGTTTTGTATCAGGCAAAGCTTATGCAAATTTAATTCAACAAGAGGCAAAACATGATTCCCGGCGGATATATTAACAGTTTATTGGCAATTGCCATCGCATTGATTTTCGGATTGCTCATCACTCGATTGATGAAGGTGATAGGGCTTCCCAACGTGACGGGCTACCTTATCGTAGGTCTCATAATCGGTCCGCACGCACTCGGTCTTATCAGCGAAGAAGTGTTGAGCGGAGCAAACGGCGCAGGGGGGCTGGACATCGTCAGCACCGTTGCCCTGGGCTTTATCGGTTTCAGCATCGGCGTGGAGTTCAAGCTTTCGCATATCAAAGAGATAGGCAAAAGCGCAATTACCATAACGTTTTTCCAAGCGCTGACGGCTACGCTGTTCGTGGACGTGGGTTTGGTGGCGTTGAGTTACGCGTTGCCCTCCGTGATGACGATCTACGAAGCACTTATACTCGGAGCGATAGCCACTGCAACGGCGCCTGCCGCAACGTTGATGGTGGTGCGTCAATACAAGGCAAAAGGTATCGTTACGAGCACTCTGCTACCCGTCGTGGCGTTGGATGACGCCGTAGGTCTCATTGTGTTTGCCGTGTCCAATTCCATTGCCCTTTCCCTTGCCAACAGCGCGGCGGGCATTGGCGGATCCGTTTCGGCGTTGGACATCGTGGTGTGGCCCCTGTTGGAGATATTGTGCTCGCTTGTCATCGGCGCGGGAATAGGCGCGTTGCTGTCCGTGGTACCCAGATTTTTCAAATCGCGCGACAACCGTACCATTGCAACCATAATCAGCGTGTTTCTTTCCCTCGGCGTTTGCCAGTTGTTCGAATTGATGAAGGAAAAGGGTTGGATGCCCTTCTCCCTGTCCGATCTGCTTGTGTGCATGATGGCGGGAGCCATGTTCGTCAATTTTCGCAAAGAGGCGGGCGTCATGATGGAAGGCACCGACCGCTGGACTCCCGTGGTGCTTATGCTGTTCTTTATTTTGTCGGGAGCGGAGTTGGACGTCAGAATGTTCTTTGAAACGCCGTTGCTGTTGGTGTGCATTGTCGTCTACATCGTTTTGCGTTGCGCAGGCAAGTATCTGGGCACAATGGCGGGAGCTGCCGTCACCAAGAGCGAGGGCAACGTACGCAAGTATTTGGGCATCACGCTTTTCCCGCAGGCGGGCGTTGCCATTGGTATGGCGACGATGTGCAAAAACGAATTTACCAAAGCGGCAAGCGTCGTCGGCATATCGGACACCGCCAGGGATCTGCTCAATAATGTAGGCGCAAACATAGTTACCATCACGATGTGCGCAGTGCTCATATACGAATTGATAGGACCTGTCCTCACCAAATGGGCTTTGAGCAGGGCGGGAGAAATATCCCCCGATATGCTTCGCAGACGCAGAGCCACAGCGGTCGCAGTTAGTGGCGATGTTACTGCCGAAACGACGGTGACGCCCGACGCGTTGCAAGACTCAACGCCGGTAGAGCAACAGACCAACGACTCCGCCAAGAAGGAATAGCCATGAAAAAAGGTACTATGTACGAACTTATGCGCCAATCGGAACTTATGGACGACGACGGCATGGATATCGATGAAGCCATCGCCGTTGACGAGCGATCCGATTCGGAAAAATTCAAGGAAAAGTACAAGGAATTTTACACAGATATCAAACTTTCCGACAGAGAGGATTGGTGAAACCGCCTTTCGGCGCGACGGAAAATCAACGGAAAATTTATCTTGCACGGGACATTTGCGCATTTTTGCCAATGTCCCGTTGCTTTTGTAATGACGTTTTTTTGCATACACTTACATGATATAAAAGTCGATCCACAGAACAGTTTGCGTTCGATACGGCTTGCTTTGTATGTGTTGTTTTTGAGCGCGTGCTATTTGCACTGTTTGTCTTTGCAAAGAGCGAGTGCGTTGCAACTGACTGCATTTACATACACACTCTCATTTACATTAGCATTGACACTTGCATTTTCATTATCATTTACATTGGCTCTGTATTATTGTAAACCTAAAAAAGGAGTGTTTCGTGTCCTAACGACATTATTGTTGCACTCACAATCTCATTCTCGCGAATGGGGGTGGGCGGTCGGGGACCTTATGATAGAGAGAGCGAGGGTGTTTCGCGCAAAATAATCTGCAACGAGGGCAAACTTCGGGGCCCCCACAAAGTTCAAAAGACTTTGTGGGGAAAGGAGCAAACGCCAGACAGCAAAACCGCCCGCACAGTTTGTGTGGGCGGTGATGTCAAGGGCGATTTGCGACGCGCGCGGAATACCCGAGCGAAAAATTTATTCTTTAATATTTATTTACAATTATTTACAATTTTTTGTCATTATGGTATACTACAAACGTATGTGGTTTTTTACCGATACAAAATTCCAGCAAAGGAGTATCCTTATTTATGAGAACTTTCAAAGGTGGTTTTCATGTGCCGGACGGTAAATCGTTGACGGCGGAGGCAAGCGTGGAATACATGCCCCTTGTCACCGACTACTTCGTCTCGTTGTCCCAGCACATCGGAAAACCTGCACGACCTGTCGTAAACGCGGGAGATCAAGTAGTGGAAGGGCAACTTATTGCAGAGGCTTCCTCCCCCGTTTCGGCAAACATTCACTCGCCCGTATGTGGCGAAGTGGTGGAAATAGTCAAGCGCAAAAACGCTCAGGGCGCCCTTGTGGACTGCGTGCACTTGCGTTCCGACGGCAAACAGGACAAGTTTACTTATCCTCCCCTCGTCGATCCCACCCCCGAGCAGATAGTTGCGCGTATTGCCGAAGCAGGCATTGTCGGCATGGGCGGAGCGGGCTTCCCCACGGCGGTAAAATTGCAACCGCGCGATCCCGTTGACACACTCATCATCAACGCGGCGGAATGCGAACCCTACCTCAATTGCGACAATCGCGTCATGATCGAGCGCACCGAGGCGTTTATCGCGGGAGTACGGCTCATTGCCAAGGCGTTGAGCGTAACCAATGTCTACATTGGCATAGAAGCCAACAAAATGCAGGCATACAACGCTTTGCTCGCGCAAGAGGGCGTTATTGCCGACACCAAAGAGGCATTGCAAAACCGCAAGGACGGAGACATAGTGGTCGTCCTGCTCAAAACCAAGTATCCGCAAGGCGCAGAAAAGACGCTCATCAAGGCGTGCGTCAATCGCGAGGTTCCCGTGGGCGGACTTCCTTCCGCTGTGGGATGTATCGTAGACAACGTGTGCACGGCATATGCCGTGTGGGACGCCGTGGTAAACGGTAATCCCCTGCACAAGCGTTTCATGACGGTGAGCGGTCGGGGCATTGCCGTTCCCAAAAATCTCGAAGTGGCAGTGGGCACGCCCTTGTCGGCGATAGTGGAGTTGTGCGGAGGCGTCAATGACGACACCGTCAAGTTGATCAGCGGAGGCCCCATGATGGGTTTCAGCTTGCTTGACCTCGATGTTTGCACCACCAAAACGGACAGCGGATTGCTTTGTCTCACGGACAAAGAGGCTTCCACGGTACTGCCCACGCCCTGCATCAACTGCGGACGTTGCGCACAGGTTTGCCCCATGAGGCTTATGCCCATGTATATCGATTTCTACACAACGGTGGGCGACACGGAAAACGCCGTCAGGTACGGGGCGCTCAATTGCTTCGAGTGCGGTACATGCGCATATGTGTGTCCTGCCAAGCGCCCGATAGTGCAAAGCGTGCGCCTAACAAAAATCAGATCAAAGGAGAAAAAGTGATCATGGCACAGTACATATATTCCAGTTCTCCGCATGTAAAATCGCCCAATACCACCCGTCGCATAATGATAGACGTGTGCATAGCGTTGCTTCCCGCCTGCATTGCGGGTTGCGTGCTCATGGGTTTGGTAAACGCCAAGCTCGGTTGGCTGTCCTTTATGCAGATAGTGCTCAGCGCAGTGAGCGCCGTGCTTGCCGAATTTGTCTATGCGCTTTGTCTCAAAAAGTCCTTTAAGACGATACTGAACGAATTCGACTTCACATCCCTCGTGACGGGATTGCTTATCGGCATGAATTTGTATCCCACCTCCGCTTGGTATGTCGGGATATTGGCAAGTATCTTTGCCATTGTCGTCGTCAAGATGTTGTTTGGCGGAACGGGCAAAAACATCGTAAACCCTGCAATAGCGGGACGTATATTTGCGTTTATCGCTTTCGGCGCGGCATTCGGCGGTGCCATGGGTTATGTGGATCCCGACACGGCGTCGCTCGAAACCATCAAATATGTCAGCACCGTCAGCGGTGGTAGCGTATCGACAGGCGCAACTCCGTTGCAGACGTTGTTCAACGCCAACTACACAAGTACGCTCAGCGGTTGGGACCTGTTCCTCGGAACGGGCGTCGCAGGGTGCATAGGCGAAGCGTGCAAACTTGCGCTTATTGCAGGCGGTATTTATCTCGTTGTCAGGGGCGTTCTCAACTTCCGTTGGCCTCTCGTCTACGTTGCAGTGACGGGCGTAACGGCAGTGCTCATCGACCTTGCAACAGGCACTAATTTCAAAGACGCTATCGCACGGTTCGTGCCTTATATTTTGAGTGGCGGACTTATCCTCGGCGCAATATTCATGGCTACCGACTACGTTACCACCCCCAACACAAAGTTGGGCAACTACATCTACTTTGCGTGCTTGGGCGTGTTGACGGCTGTTTTGCGTCATGCCGTCAAGGGCGAAGCGGTGTCGTTTGCCATTCTTCTGATGAATTTGCTTGTGCCCCTGTTCGACAGATACATCCGTCGCAGACCTTTCGGCTACGTCAAGCCTGAAAGAAAGCCCAGACAAAAGAAGACCGTTACCGAACAACCCGTAGCCGACGAAAAAGTAGTGGCAAAGGAGGGAAAGTAATATGACAGGCGCAGAAATTGCAATTCTCGTAGTATTTCTCTTTATCATTGTAGCGCAGGTTGGAGCTATCTGCTTTTTACTGTTCTACAAACGAAACAAAGCGAAAGTAGTGGCTACGAAAGCATCACAAACTTCCAAGCAGTACAAGAACCCCGCCCTCATTTCGGCGGTAAAAGCCGTTGCGGTGTTGGTGTGCATTTGCCTCGTGTGCATTGCATTGCTGGCACTGTGCAACGATCTGCTCTACGTCACCCCCGGCGAGCGTTTCAAGCGCGTTGTCGCCAAGGCGTACGATTTCGACTCGTCGGTGGAGTTCGAAGAGCTTACGTTAAATAACGAATTCAAAGTCAATGCCGACTACGGCGAGATAACGGAAGTGCACAAAGCTTTGGACGACTCGGCGTATGTCATCACTGCAAAGGGCACCAAGGGAGCGTTCAACAGCGGTTCCGTCACCATTTTGGTAGTGGTGAGCAACAATGCCAAGGATCCCACTATCTTGGGTTGGGCATTGCAGGAAAACGACAAGCAAACCTTTATTTCCAACATTCCCGCAAGCGTGCAGGGACACACCGCAGGCACAAGTTGGTTTGTGGGAGAGTCCATCACCGAAGTGCAAGCAACGGTCACGCCTCAAACGGGCGCAGGCAAGGGAACGGGCGCAACTTACAGCGAAAACGCCATTGCCAATGCCGTCAACATGGCAAGTTTCTACTGCCTCAACGCACTGGGATTGGGCGAGAACCCCGAAGGAGACGCGCGCACGGCAGTTATGGAATTGTTGGGCGACGGCTTTGACGGCTACACGCTTTCTAAGGTGGCTTTCGACGATATCGGATACGGCGAGGACGTGCCTTACGCAAGCAAGGTGAACGACGGCGAACTGACGTTGAGTTTCGTGTTCTCCGCAAACGGTGCAAACGGCGCAGTCGTTGCATATGTGTTTGGCGAGGGCGAAGATATCAAAGTGATAGTAACAGTCAACGGCGCTGTCACGGCGACCTCTCAAAACGTGCAGGAAACGGACGCTATCTACGCCAACGTTGTGGCTTATCCCGTGTTTGTCGACACGCAGGCAGTGGGCGGAAGCAACATCCCGACCATATTGCTTGTGGAAAATACGGACGACGGCGCTATCTACTATGTCCGTTGCAGATCAACTTTCACGCCGACCGACTATCAACTCAAAATCACCGTTAAAAACCAAGACGGCAAGGGCGTTGTTGAAGCAATAGACGTTATCACCAACGGTTTTGCTCCCTTCGGGCCCGCAGAGGAAGACGCAAACAAACTCCTTACAACGCTTGTGGGCGCAACGAGCGCTACCGTAGACAGCACATTCGAAAGTGGCAAGGTAACAAGCGCGACTGAGTCTGCAAAGCTTATCACGTCTTGCGTAAAAGCGGCGTTGAGTCATTTTGACGCCGACCACGCCAACTGAGGAGGGTAAAAAATGAAATTGAAAAGATTTAAGGAAATAGCTTTGGACGGAACCGTTCGACAAAATCCCACCTTCCGTCTTGTATTGGGAACCTGTCCTACGTTGGCGTTGACCACCGCCGCAATAAATTGTTTGGGCATGGGCGCGGCGGTAATATTTGTGTTGGTATGCTCCAATGTGATAATATCTCTTTTGCGCAACATCATTCCCGACAGAGTGCGCATACCCTGTTTTATCGTGATAATCGCCACCTTTGTGACGATAGTCAGGCTGTTTATGGACGCGTTTGTACCCTCGTTGTATGACGCGTTGGGAGTATTCCTTCCGTTGATAGTGGTCAACTGCATCATTTTGGGACGTGCCGAAAGTTTTGCAAGTCACAACAGCGTAGGAGAATCGGCTTTGGACGGACTGTTCATGGGCATAGGTTTCACGCTGGCGATCACCTTGATGGGTATTGTTCGCGAAGTGCTGGGCAAGGGAGAACTGTTTGGATTGCATCTTTGGAATTTCAAAATAAACTTCTTTGCCAATTCCGCAGGCGCATTCCTCACGTTCGGAGTGTTTATCGCCCTGTTCAACTTGTGCTACAACGCCGTTGAACGCAAGATCAAACACAAGAGGGCGCAACAAGCGCAAGCGTTGGCAGAACAAGCGGACGCTTCTGCCGAGCAAACGACAAATGA
Source organism: uncultured Clostridia bacterium (assembly GCA_947624235.1). GTDB lineage: Bacteria > Bacillota > Clostridia > Christensenellales > CAG-314 > Fimimonas. Next base: position 28,833 of record CANQJK010000010.1, read on the forward strand.
GGTCAAGGAGGCATAATCATGGATATATTCGGAATTATTGTTGCGGCTCTGTTTTCGCAAAACTTCGTACTTGCCAAGTTTTTGGGCATATGCCCCTTCCTCGGAGTGTCCAAAAAAGTCAACTCCGCTTTGGGCATGGGAATTGCCGTAACGGCAGTCATGGTCATCACTTGCGCCGTTACCTATCCCATTTACGTGTTCCTGCTGGTGCCGTTGGGACTGGAATACATGGAAATACTTGTGTTCATTTTGGTCATTGCCTCGCTTGTGCAAATTTTGGAGATGGTCCTCAAAAAGTTCAGCCCGGGGCTGTACTCGGCTATGGGCATCTACCTTCCCCTTGTCACCACCAACTGCGCAATTTTGGGCGTTGCCGAGCTTGTCATAGCAAATGTTGCGGCCAACACAGAGGGCGCATTCCACCTTGTGGGCACCATAATGGGCAACGCCGTGGACAAATGGTTTGTCACTTCCTACGGCGGAGCGGTCGTTTCGGGACTGTTTTACGGCTTGGGCTTTACGCTGGCAATAGTGTTGCTGGCAGGGCTTCGCATCAAGACGGACAAGTTGCACGTCGCAAAACCCCTGCGCGGTTTCCCGATAACCATGATAACCGCATGCTTCATGGCTATGGCGTTTTACGTGTTTTCACTGATTTAAGGAGGTACGGTAATGAGTTCACTGTATTGTATCGGACAAGATATCAATTGGGCGTCCTTTGGCATTGCAATTGCCATAATGGTGGGGGTATCCCTGCTTATGGGCGTGCTGATACTGTTGATTTCCAAATTCTGTCAAGTAAAAGAGGATCCGCGAATCGGCGAAATAGAAAAGTGTCTTGCAGGCGCCAACTGCGGTGCTTGCGGTTTCCCTGGATGCGCGGGCTTTGCCAAAGCGCTTGTTGAGGGCAAGGCGTCTTTGTCCGCTTGCGGGCAAACTCCCACCGACAAGCGTATAGAAATAAGCAATATTTTGGGCGTGGCGGTAGAAGGCAACGCCGAACCGACCATTGCCGTTGTGGCTTGTTGCGGAGGTAACAAGTGTCAGGACAAGTATTCCTATCAGGGCTATGGCGACTGCGTAAGTCAAAATCTTCTTGCAGGCGGACGTAAAGCCTGCGAAGTGGGCTGTATGGGTAGCGGAAGTTGCGTGGACGCATGTCCCTACAACTGCATAGAGTGCTACGACGGATATGCGCATGTCGATCCCGACTTGTGTCGCAGTTGCGGTCTTTGCATCAAGACCTGCCCCAAGCGTCTTATCAAGCGCGTGCCCGTTTCGGCAAAAGTCTATGTCGCTTGTTCTACCGAATGTCGCGGAAAAGACGTCATGACAAAATGTCAAGCGGGATGTATCGCCTGCGGAAAATGCGAACGCAATTGCCCGAGCGGAGCCATTCACCTTGTAAACAACGTGCCCATCATCGATTACAGCAAGTGCGTTCACTGCGGAAAATGTCTGGAAGGATGTCCGAGACATTGCATCAAATATGTTCATCCGCAATCGGAACAACCGCTTGCAGAGACGGAATCGGCAAAATAACGGCAAAATAAGGCTGTAAATCGCTTTCAAAGCAGACGCGTTGTGTGCGCGTCTGCTTTTTGCTTGCATTTTGCGCAAAATGTGGTAAAATAAGTAATAATATGTAAACGGAGCAAAAACCATGTACAAATTTTTCGCGTATCTCAACCGTATGAAGTATATCAATCGTTGGGGATTGATGCACTCCAACATAACGGAAAACATCATGGAGCACAGTCAGCAAGTGGCTGTCATCGCCCATGCTTTGGCAACTATCTCCAACGTGTTTTTCGACGGTCGGCTGGACGCCAACAGCATTGCCGTAAAGGCGCTTTTTCACGAGACGAGCGAAGTCATGACGGGCGATCTGCCCACGCCCATCAAATACTTCAATCCCGAAATTCGCGACGCCTACAAGCAATTGGAGCGCTATTCCAACGAACGGTTGTTGACCTACTTGCCCAAGGAACTTTCCGACGAATATTCCAGGATCATCGACGATACGGACAGCGTAGAGCACAGATTTGTCAAATACGCCGACAAACTTTGCGCCTATATCAAATGTATAGACGAGGTCAAAATGGGCAATTCGGAGTTTTCCAAGGCGGAAAAGACCATTCTCGAAGAGATCCGCGCCTACAACAGTCCCGAGGTGGACTACTTTGTGGACAATTTTGTAGAGGCTTACCGTCTCACTTTGGACGAGTTGGAAGGATGATACGTTTTGACAACGTTACGCTCAGATATCCCTACGACGAGTTCGATGTTCTGAAAGGCGCAAGTTTCCGATTGTCCGACGGGCTAAACACGGTGCTGTGCGACACGCAAAGCGGAAAAACCACGATATGCCGTCTGTTGATAAAGGACATCGCGCCCTGTCAAGGCGAAATATATGTCGACGATGTTCCATTGGCAAGTATTGCGGACGCCGATTTGGATATACTTTATTTGCCGTGCGCGCCCGTTTTTTTCGAAAGGCGTAGCGTCAAGTACAATTTGGAGTATCCTTTGCGCGTTCGCAAAATGGATAGGCAAAGAGCGGTAGAGGTCGCCGAAAGATCGGGTTTGTCCGACATGGACAGAAAGGTCAGCAAGCTTTCCGCGTCCGAACGCAAGACGTTGGCGATAGCACGAGGTTTGACGGTACCGCGCAAGTACGTTTTGCTGGACGATTTTGCGCAGAGTTTGACGGAGTTGGAAGAGTATTTACCGCTGTTTGAAGGATCGAACGTTATCGTGTTTACATCCGATTCGTCGCTTGCCAAGGGCAACACCGTTGTTTTGGACGGTGGAAGGGCAGTTTTTCAGGGAGACGCGGAAAGCGCAAAAAGCAAAGTCGGGCAATTGCAATATCTATTTGACAGTTTGAGGAATAACAATGGGTAAAGATTTTTTTGATCAAGAATACGAAAAGACGACTGAGCAACAGCAACAACGCGAAAGGGAAACGCAGGCAAACATGGATTCCTGGTACAGTCGTCCCGCTCCCTCCGCAAGCACGGTAAATCGCAAACCGCTTTACATCGTGCTCATTTGTCTGGCGCTTGTTGCCTGCATAGGGCTGGGGTGGCTGTTGTGCGCCGTTGTTCAAAGCGCAACAACGCAACCGAGCGACCAAGCGGGGGAGATATTGAACACGGTGGTGCAGTATCTCAAAGACAATTACTATCAAGATATCCCCGAAGAAAAGTGGATGCAGGCGATAGAACTTTCAGGTACGGCGCTCATGCAGACGGCGGGCGACCGTTTCAGTCAACTGATGTCTCCGCAAACCTACTACGATTTCAACAATCCTACGGTAACAGCGGTAAGCGGAGAAGTGTTCGGCATGTCGTTTGTGGTGCAGGAGGGCGTAGGCTTGTACGTTTCCTCTTTGGTAGAGGGCACCGACGCGGAGGGCAAACTTCAAGTGGGCGACATGGTGCTTAAACTTACCGACATGAAAACAAAACAGGGCGTCGCGCCCGAGGTGGACGGCAACAGAATAGACAGTTTTGTCTTTGCCGACTACGAAAGCAGTTCTATCACTACGGTGCTCAACAAAACCTATTCGGCAACCTTTCATGTTTTGCGCGCCGAGCCGTCCGAGCCGTCAGGTTACAGGGTGGTGAGTTGTTCGTTGAAGCGTAGCGTTCCCACCGCAAGCAACGGCGGATATCAATTTGTGGAGTACTATTTTCCTTCTGAAAGGGGAACGGACACTAATATCAGCGCCAAAACGATAGCGTCGCGCAACCTCTCGTCCGTTTCGTCGGATGTCGGCTACATTCGCATAAAGGAATTTATGGACTACACCGACAGCGCGGATGAGAACATTCGCATATCCGCAAGCGACGAATTCGGCGAAGTGATGCAAAAATTTGTCGAGCACAAATGCAAGCATTTGGTGCTGGACCTCAAAGGCAACCCCGGTGGCAACGTCCAATATGTAACGGAGATCGCCTCTATGTTGATAACCGACGCCAAATTGAGCGAAAGCGAAAAAAAGCAGGTCACCAACGACGGACGTCTGCTTGTGACCTATCTCGAAATACCCAAGCCCACTCCCATGAGACAAAACCATTATCTCGCTTCGTCCTACGACCAATACTTTGGCGCCCCGAATGAAAAGTGCGATATCATCGTGTTGACGGACAGCGGTAGCGCCAGCGCAAGCGAATTGCTCACAGGTTGCCTTTTGGACTACCGCACAGCGGTGCAAATGGGCACAAAGACATACGGAAAGGGCATTGCGCAAACTTGGCAGGAATTGCCCTTTGAAGGCGATGTCACGGATTTGCGCGGAAACATCATTTCCTACCCTTGGGCGATCTACTACACATGCGCAAGTTACTATTCGCCCCTCGGCAAAAATATCCACGGAGTGGGCTACACCCCCGATAGCCCGTACAACAATTTGACGGACTACTCCGATATATGGCAGAAGATCGACGCTTACTGGGCATAGCGTTTAGCGTATTGTACATTGCGCAAGTAAAAACGCTTGCCATTGGCGACTTTCATGGAAAATTGTAATGGCGCCTTTGCATTGAACATATTTTGGCAAAATGCCACATCAAACGACTTGAAACATAATGTTTCATGTCGTTTTTTTGATTGCCTTGTTTTGCATGCGAGCAATGATTTATGAGATGTACCAATTTTCGTAAAACCAATACAGTTTGTGTTTTACTTCCGCGTCGGCGATGTTGTCTATCGGACGGAAAAATTCCTGCGATTCCGCAGAGGGCGTTTCAAATCGATAGCCTTCGTCGTTTTCCAGTGGCTTTTGCTCTTCTTGCGATTTTTGTTCTTCCTGCGGTTTTTGTTGCCCGTCCGCGGTGCCCTTTTCGGTATCGGGAAAGCCTGCGAACAAATTGTTTGCCAGGCTCACTACGGCGGGGTTGGACATCATTTGGAAAATCGCGCCCGTTCTGTCCTCTGCGGAGCAGTTTTTGTCCGTCAATTTGGAAACGTTGTTCAGCACGCCCTTTATGTCGTCGGACAAAAAATCCGCAAGCCCCAAACTCTTCGGAGGAGCGGTGCGGGATATTGTGTTGTCCGAACTCAGCATATGCCAGGCAAGCAACAGCAGTGCAACGGTAGACAAATTCACAGCGCGGTCCTCCTTTTTGTAATCATTACATTATATGCTGACATATAATTTTAGTAACCAACTTTTTTAAGGAGAATTTTATGCCCAACAGTCAAGATCCGCGCAACATATTTGTAAATCAACGCAACGAATACAGCGAAAAGACATCCGAACCGCACACCGAGCGAGATACCAGGCAACAGCAACAACAGCCTTCTCAAAGCGAAGTGGACAAACGTATCGCCGAGATGAAGCGTCTTGCCACAAAATACGAACGCGAGGGGGAAGGACAGCTTGTTCGCGACATAGTAAGCAACGTTATCGAGCAAAAGGCGCGCGGACAACTAACAAACGAGCAATTGATAGCGTTTGCCAAGCGCGTGCGACCGTTGCTCAACGAAGAACAGCGCACCCGTCTGGACGCCCTTTTGGAGCAATTGCTCAAATATTGATATCACATGCAAAACACCCTTTACCGCCTTTTGGAAAAGGGTGTTTTTGTAATGCGTCAAAGGGGATATTTCACCCCATGTCGAACAATTCGTTGGGAGTGATGTCAAAAAGATCGCACAGAAAAATTATTTTGTCGTAGTCCAACTGGATCAAGCCTCTTTCGTAGTCGCTGTAATCCGATTGATATTTGTGCATGGCTTCCGCCACCTTTTGTTGCGTCATTCCCTTTGCTTTCCGCGCCGAGCGCAGGTTGTCTCCCACAATTTGTGCAGTTGTCATCGCAATTCTCCCGTCCTTTAACAGTAGAATGTGCATTTGAGGCAAAAATATCACAGATCGCTTGAAAAAACGACCAAAACGCAATTGCCCGATGTCGAAAAGGACATTGCCGAGCAAAAACCAAGGGGCTGTTGCATTGATCGCATAAACGATCAAAAAATGAATAATTATACAAAAAGCGACTTGAAATCAATATTTTCAAGCCGTTTTTGATGTCAAATTTGTATAAAAAATGTTTAATGCGACACCTTTATAACTTAAAATGCGTTCTTTTTGCGTCGCTTATTTGAAACGGTCGTTATCAGACCTTGGTCTCCTCTTTTGAATCGGCGCTCTCGTCGTCTTCCGCTGTCGATTCGCCCGCCTCACCCTCTTCGTCGGCGACAGTCTCTTCAACGGTGGCGTCCGTCTCTTCGGCAGTGGTGCCTTCCTCTTCGGCGGTGGTGCCTTCTTCAACGGTGGCGTCCGTCTCTTCAACGGTGGTGGCTGTTTCGTCTTCTACGACTTCGTCAACGCTTTCTTCGGCGGTGTTGCGCGCGTCCTCGATTTCTTTGCTTGTGGGGACGAACTTTTTCTTCAATTTGCCGATTTCAAAGTTGATGGAGTTGAATTTCAGTCCCAAAGCGTCGCGGAAACTTTCGCTCAGCAGGGTGCGAAATTGCGGTATGTACGAAGATATATCTTCGGGTGCGGTGGCGTCCAAATATACCGTCGCGATCAAACCCATTTTGTCGTCTACGCGTATTTTTGTGCGTTTCACCTTGAACTGGGGATATTCTTTTGCGCAACCGCGGACGATGTTGTCTACTATTTTACTGCCCGCGCTTGTGGCGCTTTCGGAGTCGTAAAAGAGTAAAATGCGCTTTACATGCAAGTTTTCCGAAAAGTTTACTATCAGCAAGTATGACGACAGCCCCAAATACAGGGCGGAAAGAACGGAAAGCACTACAATGGAAACGCTGTTATCCGCAATGTCCTTTTGAGGAATGACGTTCGTCGCATACAGCACCGCCATCAGCACAAAGACAAACGTGGTGCACACCAACGCTACGATGGCAATTTTTTCCGCTAATTTTCTCATATAACAATACCTCGCTTTTTCAATATAGCATTGTTTTTATTATATCACCGTGACGGCGACAAGTCAATGCCTATCGACGCACTTGCGTCAAGTTAAATATCCTATATTTATGCGGGCGCAACAATATCTATTCATTTTATTGCAGGTGGTCTTTATGCGACAGTGTGGACCTGTGCGGACTTGTCGCCAAACAAATGGACAAAAAATTCAAACAAACCGTTGACAAAACAAACTCGTCATGCTAAAATAACAAGCGTTATTGATAACGACTGTTATTTTGGGAGGTATCATGGCAAAAAAGCAGATAACGAAGGAGCAAATAGTGCAAGAGGCGTGTGCGCTCGTTTGCGAAAAGGGAATAGACGCGCTCAATGCGCGCGCAATCGCCAAGCAATGCAATTGTTCGACGCAACCGATATATCTGTGTTTTGACAGCATGCAAAAGTTAAAGGAAGTCGTTCAGGAGGAGATCCTCCACAGTTACGACCATTTTCTTTCGGAGGAGATAGCGTCGGGCAAATATCCCGAATACAAGGCAACGGGTATGGGCTACATACGGTTTGCCAAGGAGAAGCCCAACTATTTCAAATATCTTTTCATGCGCGATCGCAACGGAGAAAGGACGGACGGATCGGCATATCACTTTGAGCGGGAAGCGTCGCGCGTGCAAAAATACGGTTTCAACGGCGCTGACGCGGAACGCATACACACTCATATGTGGGTGTATGTGCACGGCATAGCCACGATGTTTGCGACGGGATTTCTCAATTGGGACTGGGATACAGTCGGCAAGTTGCTCACGGAAGAGTTTTTTGCCGTCAAAAATTATATCTTGGGAGAAAAAAGACAGTGACCGAACACAATTATGTAATGGAAATAGAAAATCTACACAAAAGTTTTAAGAACGTAAAGGCGGTGGACGGGTTATCTTTTAAGGTGAGGAAGGGAGAACTGTTTGCCTTTCTCGGCGTAAACGGCGCAGGCAAGTCCACTACGATAGGAATAATAAGCGGTACGCTTTCCAAAGACAGCGGAAAAGCGTTGATCTGCGGAGAGGATATCGACGCGCGCGCGGATTTTGTCAAGTCGCGTTTGGGGATAGTGTTTCAAAATTCCGTTTTGGACAAGAGGCTCAACGCCTATGACAATTTGAAAAGTCGTGCGTCCCTCTACGGCATTTTCGGAGGGGAATTTAAGCGCAGATACGAGGAATTGGACAGTTTGCTGTCCTTTGGAGAATTTGCAAAACGCCCGTTGTGCAAACTTTCGGGCGGACAGAAAAGGCGCATTGACATTGCAAGAGCGCTTATACACAAGCCGGAGATATTGATACTGGACGAGCCGACGACGGGCTTGGATCCGCAAACGCGTTTGGCTGTCTGGCGCGTGATAAACGAGCTTCGCAAGCATCACGGCATGACGGTCTTTCTTACCACGCACTACATGGAGGAATCGGCGGTCGCCGACTACATCGTCATTTTGGATGCGGGCAAAAAGGTGGCGGAGGGCACTCCGCACGATTTACAGTCCGCCTATGCGGTGGATATAGTGAGGTTTTATTCTCATCTGGACGTTGCGGAAAACACATTCGGACAATTGGGGTACGTGGTCAAGCGGGAAAGAGATTTTTTGGACGTAGAGGTGCAAAATACCGCCAAAGCGCAGGAACTTATATGTCAATTTCCACAGTTGTTTGACGACTTCGAAGTGCTCAAAGGCAACATGGACAGCGTGTTTTTGCGCGTCACGGGCAAGGATATCAGGGAGGCGTAGCATGACGGAACTCAAAAAATTCGGCGCGCTTGTTTCGCGCAACATCAAGTGTTACTTCAAGGACAAATTTCTGTTTTTTGTGTCCATGATAACGCCCATGATACTTTTGGTGCTTTTTGTGACATTTCTCAGAGGCGTTTATATCGATTCCTTCCGCGGAATATTGGCGCAATTTCAATTTGAGGCGGAGGAGAGGATACTCAACGGGTTGGCGGGCAGTTGGCTTTTGTCGTCGGTAGCGTCGGTGTGCGCTGTTACAGTTGCAATAACCTCCAACGCCGTGATGATACAGGACAAGATAGACGGAACGGTCAACGATTTTCGCATATCTCCCGTCAAGGGCACGACTTTGTCGTTAAGTTATTTTGTGTCCAATTTTCTCGTGACGCTCATTGTTATTTTGGTGGTGATGGCTGTGGGTTTTGTGTATCTGGCTATCGTGGGTTGGTATATTTCCTTTGTGGACGTGCTGGCGATTTTTGCCGATACGTTGTGCTGTGTGTTGTTCGGCACCCTTCTTGCAAACGTCGTCGAAAGTTTTGTCAGCACACAGGGCGCGCTGTCCGCATTGTCGACGTTGGTGTCCAGCATGTACGGGTTCATCTGCGGAGCATATATGCCTTTGTCGCAGTTTGCAAAGGGGATGCGCAACGCTTTGTGCGTGCTTCCCGGTACTTACAGCGTGGGCATATTGCGCAAACATTTTATGAGCGGATACATTGAAAAGTTGGGGGAACAGGGCTTGTCCGCAGACGGTCAAAAGCTGTTGTTGGACAGTTTTGACGGCAATCTGTATGTGGGCAAAACACAAATGCCGTTGTGGTCTATGTATTTGATACTTTTGGGCACATGCGTACTGCTGTTGACGGCATACGTCGTGATAGTCATAGTGCAAAACAAACCGACTCGCAAAACAAGATCCTGACGTCCAAAGTGACGTAGAGCAGTTGTTTTAGCGCAAAAAAGGCGTTTTTTAGCAAAAAGTTGAGCAAATTTGTTCGCGGTTATTGCAAGTTGGTTTGCTTTGTGTTACAATGAGGCTTGTGGAGGGTTTATGAAAAAAGAAGAGTTGCTTCAAAAGTTTGCCGAGACCTCGGTAGAAATGTATCGCAAGCTGTACGTCAAGGTCACGGGCACGTCGCCGATAGTGACTTTTTCGCAGGGCAAGGCGCATATTGCCTTCCCCGAAGGCGCAGAACCAAACGCATTGCCTCTCAACGGCATTTATGTGATGTTCGACAAGGATCCCCAAACGGGAAAACTCGGCAGGATAGTGCGTATCGGCACGCACGAGCCAACCAATCCAAACGGTTTGATAAGCAGAGTGTTTTCGCATTTTTCCGGATCCAAAAATCGCAGTATTTTGCGCAAGCACGTCGGCAGTTCTTTGCTCAGATCCAAGCCGAAAGCGTTAGAGTCCTGGCGAGTGAAAAACGTTCCCGGAGACAGCGCAACGGAAAAGAAGGTAACGCAATATCTCATAGACCACATCGCCGTCGGGTTTGTTCCCATCGACAAGTTGGACGTGCTTTCGGAAGTGGAAAAGTATCTCATATCCGCCGTTGCGCTTGCCACCGTATCGGACGCGGAACTTGTGGCACAGCGCGAGGGGTGGTTGGGTAACGATTGCGACGATCCTACCGTTGCCGAATACGGAATTTGGAACGACGATCACGTCAAGTGGCACCCCAAGGACGAAACGGAACTCAAAAAGTTTGTTCGCACTTTAGACAAATACCTTGCGTAAAAAAGTTATGTTTACTTTTCGACGGCAAGTAATTAGTCGCCAGAAAAAAAAATTGCGGAACGCGCAACAGCGTTCTTTTTTTTTGTTGATTTTCTGCGCAGTTTATGTTATGCTGTTCGTGTAACATTTGACGAGCGGAGCGCTGTTGTCTTTCAACTTTAATAATGGGCATATGGGGGCGAAAAATGAGATATTACGTTGTTTCGGATGTTCACGCTTTTTATGACGAACTGGTCAAGGCGCTAAAAGACAAGGGCTTTTTTGAGGACAGCGACTGCAAATTGATAATTTGCGGAGATCTGTTGGACAGGGGCAAGCAACCGATAGAGATGCAAAACTTTGTCGCGGAACTGTTGGAACAGGATCGTGTCATTCTCGTGCGCGGAAATCACGAAGATCTGCTGGAAGAATTGACGGAAAATCTCGAAGAATGGATGCAGACAGGTATACGCTACACTCATCACGATACCAACGGCACATTGGATACGGTGTTGAAAATGTTGAATGTCAGCTACGAAAAGTTGTACATGTACACTTCCGCATGTCAACGTCGGCTGTACGGCATGCCCTTTTTCAAAACGGTGTTGCCCGCTATGCGCAACTATTACGAAACGCCCAACTATGTTTTTGTGCACGGTTGGATACCGTCGGTCACGGTGGGCAACCCTTACGATCCGACAAATATTTTGCCCTATGCCGATTGGCGCAATGCAACGTCGGAGCAATGGCGTTTGTCCCGTTGGCTCAACGGCATGTTTGCCTTCTCCTGCGGAGTGACGGAGCCTAACAAAACGGTGGTGTGCGGACACATTCGCGCTTCGTGGGGACATTGCAAGCTGGAAGGCAATGGCTACTTGTCGGGCAGAGGATACGTCCATGACTACACGCCTTTTGTCGCAAAGGGCATAATGGCGATAGACGCTTGCACAAAACAAAGCGGTTTTGTCAACTGCGTTGTGATAGACGATTGATTTTATGCAAAAAGTTTGCACAAATATCGGCATATTCTTTGACTTTTGGCAAATAATTTGATATACTGTTTAAGAAAATAAAGAATGCTGGTGTGGCTCAGTCGGTAGAGCAAGTGATTCGTAATCACTAGGTCGGGAGTTCGATTCTCTTCACCAGCACCAAGGCGCCCGTGCTTAACGGGCGTTTTTTGTTGCTAAAATTGATAAAGCAAAGTGAAAACCAAAAAATAAATCACACCGATCAAATAGGTCGGGAGTTCGCTCAGCCGAACGAACGGAGTGAGAGAACGCCACGAAGCGAACGACAGGGAGCGAAGTATTCTCTTCACCAGCACCAAGCGCCCGTGATCAGCGGGCGTTTTTTGTTACAAAAAGCAGTGAAAACAGAAAAATACATCACACCGACTGGTCGGGAGTTCGCTCAGCCGAACGAACGAAGTGAGTGAACGCCACGAAGCGAACGACGGGAGCGGAGTATTCTCTTCACCAGCACCAAGGGGCTGTCGCAAGTGGACAAAATTCACTTACGGCAGTCCTTGTTTTTGAGTGTTTTTACAAATCAACATGGTTTTG
>CANQJK010000011.1 GCA_947624235.1 uncultured Clostridia bacterium
TTTAAGCGTCAATTGCGCGTTGTCCACCGAGTAGTTGGTCAGCTTGGTGCCTTCTCCCGCAACAGGCTTTGCAGTCAAGTCTACGGAGCCGACGTTTTTCAATGTTCCCGCAATAGTAAGCGTTACGCTTTCGCCATCGACAACGCCCTCTACCGACCAATATTGCTTGTCACTGCTTGCATGTTGCTCTTTGGTGTTGAACACAACGCTTTGCTTTTGCAATGTGACGGTCAACTTTTTGGCGGTGATGGTCACTGTTCTGTTGAGCACGAGAGATTTGTAGCTACCCATTGTAACGGTTATTGTTACGTTGTAGTTGCCTGCGTCTTTCGGTTCGCCCTCAATTGCGCTGTCGCCTTGCTTATACACATAGGTTGCTTTGGCGCCGTCGGGCAAACCCTGCGCGGTCACGGGGTGTGTTTTGCCGTCGTAATCTACCGTCACGTCGGCTACGGTCACATCCTTAAACACTGCTTCTGTTATTGTGTAGGTACCCTTTGCCGATACGTCGATGTTGTAATTTTTGGTAAGTTCCGTTTCGCCGAGCGTAACAACGATGTCGAATGTTTTGCCTGCCTCCGCTTCGGATACGTTTTCATCGTTTGCCAACTTGACAGTCAACACCGATTTGAGAGTATTCAGATCATCGCCGTACATCGTGCCGTCAATTCTGTAACTGAGTTGCACCTGCGCTTCTCCTTGGGGAGACTCCGCATTGTTGGGCGTAACTTTAACTTGCGCTTTGCCGATTTCAAAACTCTGTTCAACGCTTCCGCTGAAATTGCCTTTGAATTGCACTGTGAATTTGACTGTGCCCGCGTTGGTGCGGTCGGAATTGCCGTACTCTATCGTGTAGTCGTTTGCCGTCAACGTAAAGCCTGTCAATGTGACGGTCACTTGTACGCTTTGCGCTTGCGCGTTGTAGGTGTAGCTTCCGTTGACTTTCACTTGCGCTTGGCTTGCGTCCTTTGCGGTGATTGTAAACGTAAATTCCTTTGTTCCAGTGTAGTTGCCCTTGCCCTTGACGGTGACAGTGCCCTTTTCTGCAACAGCCGTGTTTGTGCCGTACACCACGTCAAAGTCGTCCTTGGTGAGGTCAACTTCACTGAACTTGACGGTAACAGTGGGCTGTATCGCCTTGCCCGTGTAGGTGTAGCTACCATTCACTCCGCCAAACGTGAGGTCGGCAATATCCTTTTGCTCCACGGTGAAACCGTTTTTAAGCGTCAATTGCGCGTTGTCCACCGAGTAGTTGGTCAGCTTGGTGCCTTCTCCCGCAACAGGCGTTGCAGTCAAGTCTACGGAGCCGACGTTTGTCAACGTTCCCGCAATAGTAAGCGTTACGCTTTCGCCATCGACGACGCCCTCTACCGACCAATATTGCTTGTCACTGCTTGCATGTTGCTCTTTGGTGTTGAACACAACGCTTTGCTTTTGCAATGTGACGGTCAGCTTTTTAGCGGTGATGTTAAACTCCAATTGCTTTTCGCCGTTGTAGTTGCCGTTGCCCTTGATGGTCACGGTGCCTGTGCCCTTGTCGAGGTTTTCGCCGTACTCAACGGTGTAGTCCGTTGTCATGGTGAGTAACTTGTTGTTTACGGTTACCGACGTCACAGAAGGTTGAATTTGGTCTCCCGTGTATTCCTTGTCGCCTTCCTTCCAGTTCACTGTTGCGTCGCTTACGGAACGAGGAACGATACGGAACGTCTTGGTGACTGTTCCTGCAAAGTTGGTGCCCGTGCCCGTCACGGTGATAGTCACTTCGCCCACGTTTGTGTGATCGTCGCTGTACTTGACATCGTAGTCCGTGTGTTCTGCAAGCTTCACGCCGTTGTAGGTAACCACAACTTGCTTGGTGATAGCGTCGCCCGTGTACGTCACTTCGTCCGTGTTCACTTGCACGTCACCGTCTTTCAATGTCGCCTTGCCGACATGGATCGTACTTTCATATGACTTGCTCACATTGTCGCCACTCAGTTCGCCGTCGGCGCTCAACATCCAGAAACCGCGTTCAAACGTGACCGTTATCGTGTATCCCGAAGTGTTGTAATCTTTGAACGGTGTATATTGCAGTGACGCAACTCCCAGTTCGAACAGATCGTATCCGCTACCGAACAATGCGTTGATAACGTCTTTTATCTGTTGTTCCTCAATAGTTTTGCCTGTGTAGGTTATCTGTCCCCAATTTTCGGGAGCAAGTACCAATTGATATTCTTCGGTATGTTCGCAACCTGCAACTTGACATTGCAAAGTCAACGTGATGTGTTTGTTTTCGTCATCGAGAGTTTGTTGGTCGCCCACGATATAGTTGAGGTCGAGTATGTGATCTTCGTGCTCCAACATCCAACTGCCGTGAAGTTTTTGACCAAAAGTCAATTGTGCCGTTGTGGCGCCTGCGCTACTGCCGTAGTTTAGTTTGCCGAGGTCGCCCGACAAAGTCCACTCGTCGCCCGAGGTCGCTTTGTAGGTTTTGCCTGCTTCCAACTTAACAAGCGTACCCTTGCTCAAACCTTGCTCCACATTGCTTTGTACGACGTGCGTTCTGTCAAACACATATGCGTTCAAAGTTGTTTCGAAATAGTTGTTGTTTTGCGCGCCGTCCTTGATCGTGTAGTTGAGCACAACGCCTTTTTCTATAACGATCTTACCTGTGTTGCTTGTCGATTGAACAACGCCCACAAAAATTATATGTTTATCTTCGTTGCCGACAACGGTGCTCTTTTCGCTCTTTACTACCAAATTGCCGTTGACGATAAGGTTTCCTTCGGTGGACAATCCCGCCTCTTGCAGTTTTTCGGCAGAAGGATAACTCTTGTTTGCCAAACTACCCGCAACAAGTCCCGGGAATACCCACAGATCTTCCTTCAATGTGAGGGTTGCTCCTTCGTCTACCGTAACCGTTGCACCGGGCATTATCATAAATTCGGTAACCGTTTCGTATTCGGCGTCCTGTCCGCCCAAAACAACGTCAAAGTTGTAGGGTATCGAGAACTGGAAGCCCTTGGTAGGCACCGTCACGCCCATAGCGGAGAAGGTCATATAACTGAAAGTCGCTCCGCCCGTAAACACCATCTTGGTGCGACCGATCAATTCGGTATTGTTGGTGAAAGATTTTTCCACCACCGTTGCAGGATTGTAGGTGATCCTGACGCTTGCGTCCTTGTGCAACATCACGAATGTGTCGTTGCCTCTGCCGTCGCCGTCCATGTCGCTGATGAAAGGTTGGTCGAGAGTCGCCATCATTCCCAATGCAAACAGGCTTGCATGACCTACGAGTTGTCCGCCGTAGTTGACTGTGATGGGGCTTTCGATATTGATCATGGCGTAACGCTTAAAGGGAGTAAGTCCGTCCATGAAAACGCTTAACGTTGCGCTACCGCCGGGGTAGTCCAAAATGAGGAAAGGCTCGTACAGCTTACCGCCGTTATTGACGGTTATTTCGCCCTCTCCCGTTACTCTTCCGTAGACGTCAAACACACCGCCCTGCTCCACAACGATCGTTCCGTTGTTGACAAGGTGAGAATACGCGCCCGATGTGTGAGCCTGCGCGCTTTGGCTGGGATAATGCAATATACCGCCGACAAACAGACTGCCCCTTATCGTCAACGTCGCCTCGTCGGCTATCGTCATCGTAAAGTACTTGAATTTTGCTTCTAATTCGGGAGTTGCCCAAGCAATGTGATCGGTGGTTTCCACTCCGTCCACCTTGGGAATACCCGAACCGTAATACTCGCCTTTTACCGAATATGGAAGTATAACGGAAATGCCGACGGGTATCTCCAACGAAGAAGATACTTCGTAATTGTTGATAACAATAACAATTTCATCTCCGCTTTGAGCTTTGCTCAACGCACTGTCCTCAGTGTAGGCAAAATGTTCATAAAATTTGCCCTTGATACGCGCTTCGTAGTCGCCTACCGAACCGATATACGCAATGACGTCGGTTGTGGACTCGACAATATCTACATCCAACGTTTGATCCGCGTAGAACTCGCCGTTTATGCTCCAACCGAAGAACACTTGTCCGTCGGGCACGTTAGCTTCGATGTGCAAAGTTTCGCCGATATTTATGCTTTCGTACGTTACCTTGTCGGCGCTCTTTTCGTTACTTTGTTCGCCGATGTTGGAAGTGACCGTTCCGCCACCGTTGCCCTTTGTTACCAAATCAACGGTAACGGAGCCTATACCCGTGTAGTAATTGAAATCTCTTACCGTAAGGTAGCAAGGCGTTGTACCGCCACCTCCGCCCACCAAACCTCCGAGCAAGCTCGACATCGGGTTTTTAGCAAACAAAAATCCGATAGAAATGTTTTCGGTATTTTCGGAAATTTTTATCTTGGCTCTATACCAACCGCCACCTACGCTCATGACCTCTGCGCTGGTGCCGATCAAATTGCCGTCCATAGTCCAGGCATAACGTTTAAGCGCGGGATTTGTCGGGTTAAATTCACCTTCCAAGGCGTTTTCCATATCGTTGATGTCGGTGCTGTCAAATACTCCCGTTTTGACAAACAGTTGTGCCAATCTTTTACCGCCTTGTCCCGATTCGCTCATATCCATGTTGAAGTACTCGCCCGCCATTTGGAACTCGAACGTTATCATGCCCGCGCCCTTGTTTGTGTTGGCAAATTGAAGTACCGCACCGCCTGCCATGAAATCTTCGTCGGCAAAGGCTTTGGAGCCGTCAAATTTGTATGCGCGGTTTTCACTTGTGGAGCTTGCGGGCCAAAACTCGAAGTTTATTCCTTCGGGAACTTCCTGCGTAGACTCGCTCACCGTCAAATGGTCGCTACCTTTGTGAATGATATCTTGCAGACTTCCGCCCTCGATTGTTTCGCAAACTTTGAAAGTAAATACCGCGTCTCCGCTGTAATATCTTTCCGATTGCAGAGAAATCGTTACCGTGTGATTGGTTACGTCTGCCATGAGAACGCTGTAATATCCACCCTCGCTTATCAACTTTTGTATAACGCCGTCAACGGTTATTTTGAGTTCGTCCTCTCTGATACCCGTCGTTTTGACCTTTATCTGCAAAGAGTTTTGTTGACCGAAATTGAAGTTTACCGTATTGTCGGCGCTTTCGACCTGTTCTCTTGTTAAATCGGTATTGGAACCCGTCACCATCTTTGTGAAGGAAATTTCAGGCAAAATTGCCTTTTCCTGATAGTTATAGGTCAGCGTAAAATGCTCGTCGTCAAGCTCAACATCGTAAATGGAATATGAGTCTACGGAAGTGGGCTTGCTGGTAGAATCCGAACATAAAACAACGCGGTCGGAACGCATCATTATCCAAGTTTTTTGGTTGTTGCCGTAACCGTAGGTGGGTTGCTCCTTTTTGCGATCGCTATCGGAACCTTGAAACCTGTACAAGTTGTTGGTTATGCGTACGTCGTCTCTCGTGCCGACGTAAACGCCCGTTTGTTGCAACAGATCGATGGAAGAAGTGATACTGCTCTTTGCCCGCACCTCTACCAACGTGTAGTTACCCATGGGCAACTCCAAGTTGTATGTCACAAGTCCGTTTTCGTCCGGTCCGCTTACCGCCTGCGCAGTCGTATCGAGTTGATCCGCTACGTAAAGGTCTGCCAAATCAGGATTGTATTTTAGCGTTATTGTTCCTTTGGTAACGGGATCGTCCGAAATCGCAAAATTACCCACCGAGCACCTGTCCCAGTCATGCAAATTGCGTGCGGTTCTAATATAGAAGTTAAACTCTACCTTGTGATAACCCTGATCGGCGAAGTAGCAAACTACCGATTGAGTAGTGTCGCCCTGAGGAGCGGTAGGTTGGACATAAGTGGGATCCAGGTCACCCGAAAAGAACTTACTGGTTTGTCCGTCGCAAGTCATAGCCAGGCTCAAACGAGATGAACCAATGTCACTTGTAATAAACCCAATCAAATCGTAATCAAATTTGAAGTACTTGGCTCCGTAAAACTCTACCGTAATTTTGACTTTATTCTCAGACTTCAACTCGCCATTGACGTCTTGAATTTTGTACATCTCCCCTTCTTGTACCCAACCGTTTTGTTGTTCCTTGTTGTCCACATTGACGGACATAACTCCGTCCTTGGCAAAATAGGCGGTCGTTTCGTACTCTATCACGCCGTCTTGCGCCAATTCGACAGATTTTCCTTTGAATGTGAACACATTCTTTTCAGCGCTTGTGGGAATAGCCGTTGCATACCTTGCGCCTTTGAGCGCTTGGTCGTCACGATAAAAGTCGCCGACGCTCCAATATCCGTGCAGATATCCATCCGCAGGCGTAGAAACAAGGTCCAGCTTGTCGGACAACGCCTGAGTGAAATCAAGCGATTCAGACGCTTGACCGCCGTGCGTTATCTTGTTGCCCGCTTCGGCGTCGCCAAGTCCCTCTACCACTACTGCATTTGCCTTGACATGGACTTGTTGTTGAGGCTTTTTGAGTCCCCATACTCTGAAATTGAAGTAATTGTAATCGTAGCCTGCACCAGCATCTCCGCCACTGAACGAGTAGGTTATGGTGACCTTATCGCCAATTTCCAAATTTTCCACTTTTTGGGTGGCTTCGGTATTGTTCTTGACGGTACCCGAAGTGAACACGTCCTCAGGCTCCCCCGTAGAAACAGGCGTTTTGATGACCTTGATTGTACCTTTTGTATTGTCGGAAGAATATCCTTGGCTTCCGAACTTCCACTTAAACTCAACGTCGCCCGCAGATGTTATATTCAACACCAATGATACGCTATGTTCGGGATCGCCGTATTTGCCGTGCCAGTTGTACTCGTTTTTCCATACGTTATTTTCCGAGTCGTACTGGATGAAATATTCGTCATCCGTTTCGAAATCTACCGTGTAGTCTGCCGTGTTGCCTTCGAGTACGATTTGTTCCTGCGCTACGGCGTCTTTTTCGGGGAACAAATAAATTCCCGTTATCACCACCGCAGTGAAGAATATCGCGCACAGAACTACAAGGGAAATTTTCCATAGTCTTGTTTTGCTCATACTTCCTCCTGAAATCCTCAAATATTAGCATTTGAAATTTTTTTATATTTAATCAAGTCAAAACGATTTTGCGCCAAAAAAGCACAAGTTTTGGCATTGTTATCTAAATGATAGTACTTTCAGAAAACCTTGTCAATTGTTTAAGTTTATTTTAAGCACGATTTTTTGGAAAAATTCTTTGTTTTTTGTGCGTTTTGCGTCGTTATGCTATGCCTTTGTTATGCTTGTGTTGCCAATACGTTACATTTAGGCGCCCCCCCCCCGTTTGCTGAAACGAACCTGAAAGAATTTGCCCAACAGCATTTCAGTTTTGGCTTAAAACGCCCTTTGCGCCCCGCTCCGCCATACCGCAAGCGCGCAAAACTCCCCCTGCCCCGCCAAAAGCTTGACGGAGCAAAGGTTATCTTGTAAAATAAATTGACAGGTGACAATATGTTTGAAGAACTTTCGCTAAAACAATACAACGATCAACTTGCAAGCAACGCCCCAACGCCGGGTGGCGGAAGCGCGCTTGCCCAAGCGGGAGCAATGGCGTGCAGTCTTGCGCAGATGTCGGCAAACGTGACGCTTGCCAACAAGGACTTGGACGAGCAACTGCGCGAGCATTTGACAAACAAATCCAACACGATAGCGCATGCGCAAAAGGCGCTGTACAAACTTTCGGACGAGGACGCCTGCGCATACCAACGGGTAGTAAGCGCGCGCCGATTGCCCAAGGACACCGAAGCCCAAGCAAGTGAACGACAGCGCCAACTGCAAAAAGCGTACCACAGCGCCACCACCGTCCCATTGGACGTGATGCGCCTTTGCCGAGAGTTGATACGCATTTGCACAAGAGAAATTTTGCCCTACACAAGCAAGTATGTGCGGAGCGATTGCGAAATAGCCGTTGCGTTGTTGCGAACGGTTGCGCAAAACAGCATGCTGAACGTGCAAGCCAACGCAACTTGCATTTGCAACGCCGAATTGCGCGCCAACATCGAAAAGCAAGGCAAGGACATTTTGAACGAAATTGCCACATTATAAAATAAATCTCGATAACAAAGCCCCCTATCCGACCAAAACGGGTAGGGGGCATGTTTTGTCGCGCAAACGCGATCGCGCAAATCAGTTTTGACTGTGCACTTTGTGTTCGGCATATTGGTTGGCTTTGTAGCGAAATTGCTTGCGATAGTCGTGCACGGCAAAGGGTGTGTACACAATGAGCGAAAGTACCTCTGCAACGGGATAGCAAAACCAAATGCCCGATTGTTGCCACAGGTAGTTGAACAGCAACGCCGACGGAATGAGGAACAACAACTGTCGCGAAAGGCTCATTAGCAGGCTGGACACGGAGCAGTTGATAGATTGCAACATATTGATGATGAGTATGCTGAACGCCGCGGGAATGAAGGCAATGCTGATAGCGCGAAAAGCGTAGGCTCCTTCCCTTACAAATACGTTGTTCAATTCGTCCAACATTTCCTGCGTTTGTCCGTCCGAAAGGGCGTTGCTTTTGAATATGGACATCAACAGGTCGGGGCACGCCTGAAACAGCAACGTCCCCACCGCCATGACGCCCAGCGCAATGTACAGCCCCAATTTGAAGGTGTCGTTGAACCGCTTTTTTTGATTGGCGCCGTAGTTGTAGCTCATTATGGGCATTGCACCCTGCATAAGCCCGAAAACGGGCATAAATATGAAGGACTGCACCTTGAAGTACGCCGACAAAATGGAAATGCCGTTTGTGTAGTTGCGCAAAATGGAGTTGAGCACTATCGTCACAACAGAGTTCATTGCGTTCATGATAAACGCAGGCAAACCTATCTTGAAAATGTGAAAAAAGTACTTCTTTTGAGGGCGAAAACCCTTCAAAGATATGGAAACATCCTGCTTGCGCGCAAAAAACGCTACGATATCTATTGCGGCGGCCACCCACTGACCGATGACCGTTGCGAGGATCGCGCCCAAAACGCCCCACTTGAAGCCCACAATGAACAGCGCGTCCAACGCTATGTTGGTGACGGCGCCCACAAGTTGCGTTATCATGGGGATCTTCATGTTGCCAGTTGCTTGAAGCATTCGCGCGCAGGTAATATCCATTATCACGCCGACGCTTCCCGCCATGTAAATTTCCAAATAGAGCGCGCCTTGCTCGATAACATAGTTTATGTCGGACGCGTTTTGCTCGTTGACAAACAGGCGCATAAAGGGCTTGGACACGACAAACGCCAATGCTACCATTACCAACCAACTTGCAATTGCCATTATCACAGCCGTTTTGGCGCATTTGTCGGCATGTTTGCGGTTGTCCTCGCCCAATTTGCGCGCTATATAGGCGTTTGCGCCGACGCCTATACCTATGCCGATGGCGACAACTATCATCGTCATGGGCATGACGATACTGACGGCGTTGAAACTGTCCTTGCCGACGTTGGATCCGACGTAACCTATCGGTTTGTAGGTGATGCCCGTGAGGAACAGCGAGTCTACAATGTTGTAGAGGGACTGCACCAACATGGATATGATGGCGGGCAGACTCATGCTGATAAGCAATTTGCCTATTTTGGTGTTGCGCATTTTGTCCGATTGCAATTGCGCTACGGACGCTTCGTCCTGTTGTTGTTGAGTATTGTTATTTAATTCTTCCATAATATCTACAAATAAACGGTTGCCGAACACGACAACCGTATGTATTGTAACACGTTTTGCATATTTCGACAACCGAATAGCGCCATATGCGAAAATTTGCATTGCGCAGAGACCGTTGCCCCGCTAATTTGTCCTTTTGCGGTATCGGCAAAAACAAATTGAGTAGCCGTTGTCCTCGGTGACAGCCGACTGCTCAGCCAGTTGCCAATCGGCGCGCTCGTCCAGATTTGGAAAGAACACATCCGCTTCTCCGTCGGCAAACACCTTGGTGACGAACGCCTCGTCACACATGTCCAACAACAGGCGGTAAACGCTTGCTCCGCCTATCACGAACACGTCGTCGCTGTTGACGTCCACAGCGCGCAAAAGTTCGTCTACGCTGTGCACCACGACAGCGTTTGCGTAGTCGCGTTCGGCGTCGTCCAACACCACGTTGGTGCGCTTGGGCAGGGCGCCGTTCGGTAAACTGCGAAACGTGTTCGCCCCCATCACCACCGTTTTGCCGAGGGTTTTTTGGCGGAAAAACGCCATATCCTTTGTGAGATGAAAGAGCAAATCGCCCTTTTTGCCTATACCCCAGTGCTCGTCTACGACAACAATTGCTTTCACATGCCACCTCTTAACTGCTTGCCCACAAATTGTACAATTTTTAGGCGAATTTGGCAAGAGTTTTGCGCCGATTTGCACCCGTCACGCCAAAAGCCTCCGCCTAAACGCCCACGAAAAACGAAACAACTCAAAATATTCGACATATAGCCGAAAAAAAATGGGGCTGTCGCATCAAACATTTTTATACAAATTTGACATCAAAAACGGCTTGAAAATATTGATTTCAAGTCGCTTTTTGTATAATTATTCATTTTTTGATCGTTTATGCGACCAATGCGACAGCCTCAATTGCGCTCTATCAGATAGCCACTTCGAACCGCTCGGAAAAGTCCTCGTACTCGTAGCCCTCCAACGCAAAGTCGTCCAAAGTGAATTTGTAAAAATCCTTTACGTCTTTGTTGATGACGAATTTGGGCGCAGGGTGAGGCTTTCCGCTTATCAATTTGCGCACTGCGTCCTCGTGGCGGTCGTATATGTGAGCGTCGGCTATCACATGCACAAGTTCGCCCACTTGCAGATCGGATATCTGCGCAAGCATGTGCACAAGCACGGCATATTGCACCACGTTCCAATTGTTGGCAACTGCCATGTCGTTGGAGCGTTGATTGAGCAGGGCGTTGAGTTTGTTTCCGCTTACGTTGAAAGTGACGGAATAGGCGCAGGGATACAAGTGCATCTCGCTGAGATCGCTGTGCACATATATATTGGTTATTATGCGACGGGAAAGAGGGTTGTGTTTGAGGTCGTATATCACCCTGTCCACTTGGTCGAATTCCCCCTCGGGGTACTTGCTTTTTACTCCCAGTTGGTACCCGTAGGCTTTGCCGATACAGCCCGTTTCGTCCGCCCAACTGTCCCATATGTGCGATTTGAGATCGTTGATGTTGTTGGACTTTTTTTGCCAGATCCACAACAACTCGTCTATCGCCGACTTGAATGCGGTGCGCCGAAGCGTGATGATGGGAAATTCCTCCGCAAGATCGTAGCGATTTACCACACAAAAACGCTTGCGCGTATAGGCGGGAGTTCCGTCCGCCCAGTGAGGACGAACGTTTGTGCCCGCGTCCGTTGTGCCGTATTGCAAAATTTCTTTTATGTTGGATATGAATATCTCGTCTGCCTTGCTCATTTGTTTCTCCGCAATGAACACATTTTAGCAAATGCGCCCCTCATCGTCAAACAAAAAAGCGAGACTTTGCCAATAAAAGAAAAAAACAAAATTTGTTCTCTAAACCTTTTGGTCGGGCTTGCATTGAGCAAATGTGGCAACGACCGCGCTCATCGCCTCCGTCGCCTGCTCGCCTTCGAGGTACGCCCTGACGGCATTTTCCGTTCCGCTACGACGCAACACCACCCTGCAAGAGGGGTAAAGCTCCGTTATCCGCCCCGCCGTGGCGCTGAGACTTTTGTCCGTGGCAAGCCGTTGATTGGCGTGCGTTATGGGAATGCTTGCGCTTGCATAGGGCTTGTCGCAACACTCCGCCGTGTATTTGAGCAGGCTTCCCTTTTCGAAAAATATCTTGCAAAGCACAAGGGCGTTGACAACGGCGTCGCTACTGGTTGCGTAGTCGCACAACAGATAGTGTCCGCTTTCCTCTCCGCCGAAGTTGAGGCTTTCCTCCACCATTTTGTTGAACACGTTCGCGTCTCCCACCGCCGAGCGCAAGAGCTTTATGCCCAAACGCGCAAGAGCCAACTCCACTCCGCCATTGGTAAGTACCGTTCCGCACACGGCGTCCCCGTGAAGTTTGCCTTTTTCTTTGAGATACTTGGCGTATGCGTAGAAAACGCGATTGTTGGACACCTGCTCGCTCCCCTCGAACACGGCAAGACGATCGGCGTCGCCGTCCAACGCAAAACCCAAAACACAGCCGTTGGACTTCATTTTTTCCGCCAAAAATTCCGTGTGCGTGGCACCGCAATCGACGTTGATGTTTGCGCCGACATTTTGATTGCAGTACGCCACCACGTCCGCCCCCGCTTTGCCCAGCGTCAAGGGCGCAACGCGATAACCTGCGCCGTAGCAACAATCCACGGCGATCTTTGCAAAGGGCAACTTGCATCTTACCGTTTTGACGACGTCGTCGGCATATATGTTTTCGATGTCGTAAAAAACAGGCTCGTATATTCTTTCCGCAACGGCGCGCTCGTTTTTCAGACTGTCCATCATGCGAGATACCGCCGTCTGTTTGGAAGGACACAGCTTGACGCCGTACCTATCGAACACTTTTAGCCCGTTATCGGTGGGTTTGTTGTGACTTGCCGTTATCATCACGCCGTAGTCACCTCCGAATTTGCGCACAAAGTGTCCCACTGCGTTGGTGGGCAATATCCCGAGGTTGATGACGTTGCCACCGCCCGAGTAAACGCCCTGCGCAAGCGCGGTGAAAAGATTGTCCCCCGAAAGGCGGGTATCCCTTGCAATGACGATTATGGGACAATCGCCCAAAAGCGCCAGACTTTTGCCAAGCAAAAAGGCAGTACTGTCCTTCAAGGTACTGCCATACGTTCCGCGTATTCCGTCCGTACCGAAAAAGTTCATGATCTTTCTCCTTGATTTATTATACTTCCTTGGTACTTCGGTTTTGTATTTTTTCTTTGTTACTTTGCCTTTGCGGAAAATGCCGACGCAAAGGATCCCGCCTTTGCTCCGTCCGCACAAGCGGTAACTATTTGTTTGAGACTTCCGCTCGTAACGTCGCCTGCGGCGAACAGACCTTTTACCGAGGTTTCTCCCCTGCCGTCCACCACGATATATCCGCGTTCCCGCTTCAAGTCGTTTATCTGCACAAAATCCGTGACGGGTTGCGCTCCCGTTGCGACAAAAAGCGCGTCTGTTTCGATCTCGCTCAATTGTCCGTCGCTGTACACCTTTACCGACCGTACCTGATCTTCTCCGCAAACGGAAGCCACGGTAGCGTTGTACAAAATTTGCACGTTGGCGTGAGAAACAAGCTCTTCCACAGCCTTTTGCTCGGCGTCCAACTCGGCAGAGGGCACAAGCAGGTACACCTTTTCGCACAGATTTGCAAGATAGGTCGCTTCGCTTACCGCACTGCGTCCTCCGCCTGCTACCGCTACCGGTCTGTTTCGGAAAAACGCTCCGTCGCATGTGGCGCAGTAACTTACGCCCCGTCCGACGTAGTCGCCCTCGATGCCCAGTTTGTTGTGGGCTGTGCCCGTTGCAATAACTGCCGACGGAAAGGTATATTCGCCTTTATCGGTGACAATTTCGAACCCCATATCGCTTTTTTTGAGGGAAAGAACCCTTTGTCGGATAACTTTAAGCCCCAACGCCTTTGCCTGCGACGCCATGTCGTTTGCCAGTTTCCAACCCTCCACCGATTTGTAAGATGGAAAGTTTTCGATTTTGTCTATCGTCGCGACCAGTCCTCCCAAGCCGAACTGTTCGAACAGCGTCACATCCGCACCGCTTCGAAGCGCATATATCGACGCGGAAAGTCCCGCTACGCCACCACCGATCACTGCTATACTTTTCATAAAAACTCCTTTGTATAACGCCGTCACACACTATTTTAGCGCCATTGACGCGCGTATAATGTAAAAATTTGCCTTTTTGTTTGCGGTATTGACAAAATCACCACACCAGTTTGCCCGACATCGCATTGCCGTACGGAAGAAACTTGCGGTTTATAAATCTCAGCAATTCCCACACGCCCCACAGCAAACTCAACATGCAAATGTACCAGGCGACATACCACCACCATTTCAGTTGCATATCGGGGAAAAACTCGTTTTTGAACACCGTACCCTCTATCATGTTGACAAGAAAGTCGTTGACGGCGCCAAAGTGGAACACATGCTTGCTCAACTCGGCAAACGCCACCGCAACTGCGACAACACCGCCCACGATAGCCATGTCGTACTTTTTCAACTCAAATTGGCTCAGCATCAGCAAACTTCCCACGACCAGGATGTCGTGAGTGATGAACCCAGGCAAATAACTCAACCCGAAAGCGCCCATATGGGTGAGAAATTCGGGACGGAACAAATATCCCGAGGTGTACATGCCTCCTGCCAAAAAGGCGAAAAACGCCACCACCGCTTTGAGCGGACGCCAAGGGATAAAAACGCCCAAGCCGAACATCCAAAACGCCATTGTGGAAAAGGCAATAAAAAACGATCCTCTTGCCACGTCCGCTATCTGCCATGCCAAGACGTACAGCGCCAAGCACCACAAGACGATACGCGACGTCCACTTGTGTCTTATCAGAAACAGCACGGCAAAAACCTCCATTACCAAAACCAACAGAGTAAGTATTCCGATGTACCAATAATCTTTACTAAACAAAACCGACCTCTTTGCCGTGTAGTATGATATATACTAATTTATACTATACAATCCGTTTTTAGTCAACTTGAATTGCTCAATTTTTGCCTGCGCACCTTTTCGGTGCTTTATTTTTTTGTCATTTTAATGTAAAATGGTACAAAAACGCAACAATTTGCCACGGCTCGGTGCTTGCAAGCAAAATTTCGACTTTGTATGATCGAAGCGCAAGCGACAAAACGTCTTGCAAGGAGGATAAAATGAAATACAGTGAAAAATTGAAGCAACTTCGCGTAGAACGCGGAATGTCGCAGGAACAACTTGCCGACGCGCTCGTTTACATCGTTACAATGTTTATTTCGCCCAAAACGAATATGCTCGCCACGATACTGCCTCTTGCGGGAGTTGTGGCGCTTCCCTTTGCGATTTGCCTTGTGTATCAGGGTGTCTTTCGCAAACGCACCGTGACGGAGGGCGCACGTTGAAGATAAACCGCCTGCCAAAACGCCGACAGTAAGACCGACGTCGCAAACAATCACGCAACGGTCCCTTTGCGCAAACAAAACCGCCTGTTGACAAACGTTTCGTAAAATACTACAATTATGTTGCGCCATTTTGGCAAAAAAAAACGCAAAGGAGTATTTTTATGGAATATATTTATGACACACAGCTACTATTGGAAGGCAAAAATCTAAACGATCAACAGATCATCGATTACATCAACAACAATATCGAGGGCGACTGCCTGCTCGTTGTGGGCGATGACGAGTTGATAAAACTGCACTTCCACACCAACACACCTTGGAAAGTGTTGGAATATTGCGCAACTTTGGGCGAGGTCTACGACGTGGTGATAGAAAATATGCGTAGACAGGCGGAAGGTTTGCAAGGTTAAATCGCCCAAAACACACCGCGTTGTTGGACGGTTTTTATCGGTAAATATAGCAAGTATCAGCAAAGGGGGCTGTCGCGTAACGCGTCAGCCCCCTCAAAATATGTGTTATTAAATTTTTAGTGCGTCAAACGTTTTCGGAGTTTTGCCCGAACGTGAGTGCTAATATCAAAAGATATTGCCGTCGGGCAATGCCGAAACGCCGAACGCGGTAGGCGCAGTTGGCGCTACGACAGATAGCTTCGGATAAATTCGGCGAAGTATAATCCGCCTTTGCGCTCTGTCAAGTGAGTTATAGTGTTTATTGCGCCGTTCGAGTAGCCTCGTTGTCTGAGCGCACGGTCGAGCGTTGCGTCAAACACTTCGTAGTTGGCGTTGTACTCGTCCATTTCCTCTTGGGTGACTCCGTGTATCTCGTAGTCCAACTTCATGACCAAGTCCACCGCTACGTCCTGCCACATATAGTTGTCGCTACCCAACCGTCTGGGCGTCATTAGTTTGTTAAGCTTGCCAAGCGATGTGTTTTGATCTTCCTGCCAACCTATATAATAATCTATGTCGTCATTGCGCAAACGGTAAATTATCTTATACACATACCTGCATGCAAAAAACGATGTAAATATATCGTGCGTTATTTGTTCCTGCGTAATTATCCCTCGTGAACTCAGGTAGTCGTATATCTCCTTGCCTATTTGTTCGGGAGTCAGACTATTGAGCAATTTGGCGTCCTCGCTGTCTTTATCCGAGTGTGCCTTGTCTATGTAGTACTCCTTTATCAGTTCCTCAAAGTGCTTGTCCTCTGCGGAACACAACTTGCGGTAAGCGACCGTCTCCAACAAGTCAGACAGCTTTCCGCTTTTCAAAAATTGCTTGCAATTGGGAAAACGATCCAATATCCTGCGGTCCTCTTCCAAGTCGTTTAGGAATATCTTGACAGACAGGTCGAGCAAACTGTGCTTATTTACGGTATCCGCTTCTGCACCGCGCCCGCGATTGTACAAGTGAATAAATATGAGGTTGGACAGCAACATGGGGTTTGCCTTGATGTCATCCTCTATCATCTCCAACATTTCAAAAAAGCTCTTTTTGAGGGACTGCTTTTGCCGTTCCTGTGCGTTTTGCCTTGATTGTGCGTCCTTGTTGTCCATTATATCCGACGGCAAATTGAAGGTTGCATTTTGAGCGATGTTATCAAAGAGCTTTTCACAATCGACTCGGTCGAACTTGCGCAGTTGACACTTTTCCAAATCTCCAAGAGCGCTTTGCAACCGTCCAAAGACGTCGTCCGTACGCGAGGTGAAAATGAACCTGTCGCCCCTTTGCGAACGCATGTACTGTTCCACCATTTCACACAGGGCGCGACGTGCGTCGTCGCTTATTTCATCCAGTCCGTCAAAAACATATATTATGCGGTTTTTGCCGTTGTTTCGCGCACGCACCATAGGCTCCGCCGAACGATACTCGTCGTCGGCAAGACTGCGGTTAAGTTCTGCATTGGCAAAGTCTGTGAGATATTTGCTTTGTTTGAAATTGCTCAACGTCATGCTGTCGGCAAAGTTGAAACGCACAAAAAAGTTGTTATCGCAAAAGTGTTTGCGTATTAGTTGGCTTATAAATAACGTTTTGCCCGTTCCGCCCTCGCCGAGGATATACAAGTTCTTCCCTTCGGCGAATATCTGTTCCAAACTCTTTTCTCCCGAAGTGGTTATGAGCATTCTGTCCACATATCCGTTGTCGTAGTTCAACGTGGTCTTTACCTCCGACGCGCCAATGCCGACCAGACGGTTTGCGGAAACATTTTTCAAAGTGATGGCAAAGGGTGACAATTCCCGTTGGAGAGAACGGTATCTATCCAACGCCTCCGCCTCCAACGTTTCGCGTATGTTGTCGCAAAGCCTGTGTACCAGTTCGTCGTCGTTGCTGTCGGCGCTTCTGTACTTGCCTGCGTATACGGACAGCCTGTGGAACACCTCGTACCTGCTCGCCTCCTCCGACGAAAGATCCTTCCTGTCGGCGGATAGCTCCATGCCAACGTCAAAGCCCTCTTCGTTCACATAGATAACAAACAAGTTTTCCGCAGAAATCTCGCCCCTGTCTATCCTGTCCAAAAACATCTTCGATTCCGTCGCCACCCAGTTGCTTTGGAGACTATTGCGAGAAAGTATTACCACAAAAAATTTGATGTTATTTACAACACTTTGTATGCAATCGGTTATAACTCCGCTTGCCTCTCTGTCGCTGTCCCAGGCGCGGTAGTGAGCAAACACCTTGCCGTCGTGCTTGCCCGTGCGGTCAAAGTTGTAGTTTTCGACGGCATTGACGAGTTTGTCTTTGAACGCCTTGTCATGGTGGTTCCAGGACACAAACATGTCGTAACGATTGCCGTTGTTGGCAATTTGCAGGGACTGCTCCAACTGCCGTTGATTTTCTTTCAACAACCTGTCGTACGCTTCCTTTGCCTCCTCGTCGCCCTGATCGGAAGCAAGCTTGTAGTACTTTAACGCCTGCTCGATATCTCCTTTAACGCCGTCGCACCCTTTTTCGTAAAGTTCACCCAAATATTTTTGTGCATATTTGTTGCCTTGTTCAGCAGATTTTGTATACCAGTAGACAGCTCGTTCGTAATTCTGTTCTACTCCTTTTCCGTCATCATAACAAATCCCCAAATTGAACTGTGCATCAGCGTTGCCTTGCTCCGCAGATTTTGTGCACCAATACACAGCTTGTTCGTAATTCTTCTCTACTCCTTCGCCGAAATAATAACTAGATCCCAAACTATTCTGTGCAATTGCGTTACCTTGCTCCGCAGATTTTGTGTACCAATACACAGCTTGTTCGTAATTCTGTTCTACTCCTTTTCCGTCATCATAACAAATCCCCAAATTGAACTGTGCATCAGCGTTACCTTGCTCCGCAGATTTTGTGTACCAATACACAGCTTGTTCGTAATTCTGTTCTACGCCTTCACCGTAATAATAGCAATCTCCCAAACTGTTCTGTGCGTACGCATCTCCCTGTTCTGCAGATTTAGTAAACCAGTAAACAGCCTGTTCATATGACTGTTTTACGCCGTCGCCTTTTTCATAGCAAAGTCCTAAAAACCACTGTGCTGTTGCATTGTCTTGTTCAGCAGATTTTGTATACCAGTAGACAGCTTGTTCGTAATTCTTCTCTACGCCTTGCCCGTTTTCATAGCAAAATCCCAAACTGCGCTGTGCGTCAGCGTCTCCCTGTTCTGCAGATTTGGTAAACCAGTAGACGGCTTGTTCGTAATTCTGTTCTACGCCTCTCCCAATTTCACAACAGAATCCCAAACTATTCTGTGCGCTTGCATTATCCTGTTTTGCAGATTTAGTAAACCAGTAGACGGCTTGTTCGTAATTCTGTTCTACTCCTCGCCCGTCATAATAGCAATCTCCCAAACTATTCTGTGCGTACGCATTGCCCTGTTCTGCAGATTTGGTAAACCAGTAGACGGCTTTTTTGTGATTCTGCCCTACGCCCTCGCCGTTTTTATAACAAAGTCCCAAATACCACTGCGCATACGAGTCTCCATGCTTTGCTGATTTGGTGTACCAATTTACCGCTTGCTTAAAGTTTTTCTCTATACCTTCTCCGAAATAAAAGCAATTTCCCAAATTGAACTGTGCGTCAATATTGCCCTGTTCGGCGGATTTAGTCCACCAGTAGACAGCTTGCTCGTAATTTTGTTCTACACCATCACCTTCGTAATAGCAACAACCTAATTGGTATTGCGCTTCGGCGTCGCCCTTTTCGGCTTTGGCAAGCAATTCTTCGAAGTTCATGTTCCCCTCCGTACATTTGCAGAATGTAATATAATAATTTTACTTTTTATAACATATTTTGTCAATAGTTGTCGAGAAAGTTTTGCCGAATATAAAAATTGCAATGGTCATTTTATCGGATCGACTTAAATTCTCGCCTGCCTTGTGGAACGCACCTTCTACAAATTCGGCAAAATGCCTGCATGCGGGGAAAAACTACCTTTCTGCGACAGTCCTGCCACAAAAGAGATATGCCTACTCAATTTTTGCTTGTACTCCCGCCCCGACACTGGACACAAAGCCTTACATGTCCGCACCCCAACATTTCTTACAAAACAACAAAAAAGAAGCCCGCGACAATGTGTTGCGAGCTTCCGTTTGATCGATGTTGTGCACCGCGTTTGGGCAACGCAAGGCGTTGATACGCACTAACGTTTGCTGAATTGCGGAGCTTTGCGGGCTTTTTTGAGACCGTATTTTTTACGTTCCTTCATGCGCGGATCGCGAGTGAGGAAACCGTTCTTTTTGAGCACTGCCTTGTCCTCGCCTGCAAGCACCAACGCACGACTGATACCGTGGCGAATTGCGCCTGCCTGACCTGTGTAGCCACCGCCCGTGACGTTGACTGCAACGTCGTATTTGCCCAGCGTATCCGTGGCGTTGAGAGGTTGACGTACGATGTACTTCAAAGTGTCCAGTCCAAAATAGTTGTCGATATCGCGTCCGTTAATGGTGATAGTTCCGTTTCCGCCGGGGATAAGTCTTACGCGAGCAATGGACTTCTTTCTTCTGCCCGTTCCCCAAAATTGAACCTTTTTGCTTGATTTAGCCATTGTCTATCCTCCTCCTAGTCCAACACCATCACTTGCGGATGTTGCGCTTCGTGCTTGTGTTCTGCGCCCTTGTAGACGCGAAGTTTTGTCAGCATCTTTCTGCCGAGACTGTTGTGGGGAAGCATGCCTTTAACTGCGTGCATAACAGCAAAGTCGCTTCTTTCCGCCATAAGCTTGGCGTACTGCGTTTGTTTGAGATGTCCCGGTCTGGGAGAACGACGAACGTACATTTTCTTTGTGAGCTTGTCGCCCGTGAGCACCACTTTGTCGCAATTGATAACGATGACGTAATCTCCGCAATCGACATGCGGTGTAAAGGTGGGCTTGTGTTTTCCGCGAAGAACGGACGCAACCTGACTTGCCACCCGTCCGAGAGGCTTGCCCGTAGCGTCTACTACATACCAATTTCTTTCCACGGCTTCCTTTTTAGCCATAAAAGTTTTTACCATTGTTTTACTCCTGAAATTTAAGTTTATGCGCTGTTCACGGTTGAACAATTACCGCCAGTGGAAATGCGATTTAGACAAAACAGAGCTTAAAATATCTTGCCGAATTGCTCACAGCCTTTTTATTATACAAAACACGGTTATATGTTGTCAAGCAAAAAATGGGTACAAAAAGACAACTTTGTTGCAAAAATATACTCAAAATCATATTGTAAAACAAGGATCTTTATATGAAACGACACAACGTTAGGTGCACCTTTGCACAGGACGTATTCGACGACGCAAAGATGCGAAAATACATACCCAAAGCCACCTATCAAGCCATTGTTTACGCGCGCGAAAACTTTGCCGAGCTATCCGCAGAACACCGCAAAATATACGCAAACGCGTTGTGCAAATGGGCGCAAAGCATGGGCGTGACGCGCTATACGCATTGGTTTTTGCCCCTCAACAACCGCACCGCCGAAAAGCGCGACAGCTTGTACTCGATAGACGGAAGTTACAGCGCCGTGGTCAAATTTCGCGAAAAGGAACTAAAAGGCGAGGGGGACGCAAGCAGTTTTCCCAGCGGAGGCATGCGACAGACCTTCGAGGCACGGGGCATCACTCAATGGGACTGCACCGCCTACTCCTTTATCAAGGACGGTTGCTTGTGCGTGCCTTGCACCTTTCAAAGCTTTCACGGAGAGGCGTTGGACACAAAAACGCCCCTGCTCAAAAGCCTGAAATCGTTGGATAAACAGGCTGTTCGGGTGATGCGCGCCCTCGGCGAAAATGTCAAACACGTTTACAGCGCGGTGGGCATAGAACAGGAGTATTTTGTCGTGGACAACGCGCTGTTCGAAAGACGTCCCGACCTTGTGTACACAGGCAGAACGCTTTTCGGAGCGCCAACGCCCAAAGGACAGGAGTTCAACGACCACTATTTTTGTCCGCCAAGCAAAAAATTGGAAAGATTTATGCAAGAAGCGGACGAAAGATTGTGGAAATTGGGGATAGTCGTCAAAACGGAACACAACGAGGTGGCACCGCATCAATGCGAACTTGCCTCCTGTTATCTGCGCGCCAATCTTGCATGCGACCACGATCACCTCACTGCGGAAATTCTCAAAAAGACCGCCGAAGAACACGGGCTTGCCTGCCTTTTGCACGAAAAGCCCTTTGCGCGCATAAACGGAAGCGGAAAACACAACAACTGGTCTTTGATGACGGATAAAGGGGAAAATTTACTGGAAATAGGCGATATGGGGTGGCAAAACGCACGATTTTTGCTTGTAATATGCGCCGTGATAAAGGCTGTGGACGACTACTCCGATCTGTTGCTTGCAAGCATTTCTTCTCGTGGCAACGATTGCAGACTGGGCGGTTGCGAAGCGCCTCCGCGTGTAATGACGGTGTTTTTGGGAGAACCTTTGCAACAAGCGATAACCTACGCCCTCAGCGGAAAATGGCACTGCGGTAAAGACCTGTTGCCCGATGTTTCCATGGGTACGGACAGAAACAGAACATCCCCGTTTGCATTTACGGGCAACAAATTCGAATTTCGCT
The DNA here is from genome assembly GCA_947624235.1 of uncultured Clostridia bacterium. Classification (GTDB taxonomy): domain Bacteria; phylum Bacillota; class Clostridia; order Christensenellales; family CAG-314; genus Fimimonas. The sequence goes on from CANQJK010000011.1 coordinate 22,020, forward strand.
CGGTAGGTTCCGCAACGTTGTCGGCAGACGTCAACACCGCGCTCAACACCGCCGTAGCGGAGAGTTTCAGACAGTTTGCCGACAGATTGGAGCACGCCCCGAACGTTTGGAAAAGCGTGAACGAACTGATAAGCGAAACATTTTCAAAGCACAAACGCGTGCTTTTTGACGGAAACAACTACTCGCAGGCGTGGGCGGAAGAGGCAAAAATGAGAGGGTTAAAAGAACACGGTTGCGTCACAGCGTTGGAAACATTGTCCAATGCCCACAACATCAACCTGTTTGTACGCCACGGCGTGCTTTCGCAACGGGAGATGCTTGCGCGACAAAAAATATTGCTTCAAAGTTACGTCAACACGGTAAAAACGGAATGTAATGCGGGCGTGGAAATTTATCGCAGACGCGTCTGCGTTGCCGTCGAGAACTACCTGTTGCGCCTCGCCGATTTGACGCACGTCAAAAGCGACCTGAATTTGGATCGCCAAAGCGAATCGCACAAGTTGGAACGCGTGTCCAAACTGACCAAAAAGGCAAACGCCCTGTGTGGCAGATTGAAAAAGTTGCTGGGCGAACTTGACGACGTCAAAACCATTGCCGAACAAGCGCACTACTGCGAGCAATTGCTTGTTCCCGCGCTGGACGCGTTGCGCATACCGATAGACCAACTGGAAAAACTGTGCCCAGCCGACTTGTGGCCCTTGCCCACTTACGGTCAACTGCTATTCGACGCAAAATAAGCAGGAACTTTCTGCTTGAAGAATGCACTCTCGCGCGAAAAAGAGCACCGTTCGCGTGTTCCCCGTCAAGTCTCCTATATCGACTTGATGGGGGCGCAGTTTGCCCTCATTACAGATCGTTTTGATTGGGATATGCTCACTATCGGCAAAATAAGCAGGGGACATTTTGGGACTTACGGTTTCGGTTGCGACATTCTCGCAAATGCGTACCGAGCGCTTAAATTCTGCTTTGAAAAATTGCACATTCGTATCCTGTTTGCCTTTGCACCACGACATTTATTATAGAACCAACAAAAACAGAGCCAAGCGCAACGCCTGACTCTGTTTTGTTATCCTACAATCGAACTTTCGGCTATGCCGTTGTTACTTGCGCAGTTCTGCCTTGATACGGCGCACGCCTGCCGACGAGGACTGCTCCTTTGTAATCACAAAGTGACCGAGTTCGCCCGTATTTTCGGCGTGAGGTCCGCCACAAATTTCCTTGCTGAAATCGCCTATCGTATAAACCTTGACCACTTCGCCGTATCTGTCGCCGAACAAACCTATCGCGCCCGTTTTGCGCGCTTCTTCGATGGGCATTTCCTCGCAGGTGACGGGAATTTTGCGTTCTATCGCTTCGTTTACAAGGCGTTCCGTTTCCGCTATTTCTTCCGCTGTCATCGGGCGGGAGAAACTGAAATCGAAACGCAGGCGTTCGGGAGTGATATTGCTACCCTTTTGCTTCACCTCGTCTCCGAGTACGCGCCTCAACGCCGCTTGCAAAAGGTGCGTTGCCGTGTGCAGACGAGTGGTCTCGATGCCTCCGCCTTCCGCCATACCGCCCTTGAAGCGCTGTTCGCTACCCGCGTGCGACTTGGCTTGGTGTTCGGCAAATTTTTGTCTGAAACCCTCCACGTCCACGTCGTATCCGTTTTCGCGAGCAAGCTCCACCGTCATTTCCACGGGGAAGCCAAACGTATCGTACAGTTTGAAAGCCGTTCCGCCGGGCACGATTTTGCCGGGAATGTGAGATATCACCTTGAAAAATTCCTTTTCGCCCGCCACAAGCGTCTTGCTGAACCGTTCCTCTTCCTTGTCCAATTCGCTGACGATCTTGTCGGCGTTTTGCGACAGTTCGCAGTAAACGTCTCCGTAGACCTCGATGTACACCTTGGCGATTTGCGAAACGGAACCTTTGGGCATATCCAAAGTGTTGCACATGCGAACGGCGCGACGAATAAGGCGTCTCAAAACATAGCCCTGATCGACGTTGCTGGGCACCACGCCCACGGGATCTCCCAAAAGAAACACTGCTGTGCGGACGTGATCGGCAATTATGCGCATTGCCCTTGTCGTCTTGGCGTCCGCTCCGTATTGCTTTCCGCTCAGTTGGCAAATTTTTTCCAATGCGCCCTGAAACACGTCTATGTCGTAGACGGAATCCATTCCGTTAAGCACGCAAACGGTACGTTCCAAACCCATGCCCGTATCCACGTTTTTCTGCGCGAGGGGCAAATAGGTGCCGTCCGCTTGACGGTTGAATTGCATAAAGACGTTGTTCCATATTTCCAAATATTTTCCGCAGTCGCAGGAAGGATCGCACTTGTCGGAGCAGGGCGCCTTGCCCGTATCCCAAAATATTTCCGTATCGGGACCGCAGGGACCTGTTGTGCCCGCTATCCACCAGTTGTTTTTCTTGGGCAAATAGTAAATGCGCTCCTTGGGGATACCGCATTGCTCCCACACCTTTGCCGAATCCTCGTCGCGCGGTGCGTCGTCGTCTCCCGCAAATACCGTTACGGACAGTCTGTCGGCGTCCAAACCGAGATAGCGTTTGCTTGTGAGAAATTCGTAACTCCAAGCGATAGACTCGTGATTGAAGTAGTCCCCTAACGACCAATTGCCCAACATCTCAAAAAAGGTCAAATGACTGTCGTCGCCCACTTCTTCGATGTCTCCCGTGCGCACGCATTTTTGCACGTCCGTAAGCCGTCTGCCCGCAGGATGTTTTTGCCCCAACAAGTAGGGGATCAACGGGTGCATTCCCGCCGTTGTAAACAGCACCGACGGATCGTTTTCGGGAATGAGGCTGGCGGAGGAAATCACCGCGTGTCCCCTTTCCTCAAAGAAACTCAAAAACTTTTCTCTCAAAAACTGTGATGTGATTTTCATTTTTTACCTCTGTATTTTGCATTAACAAAGACCACAACGCCAAGCGCTCATGGTCTTTTTGTTTGGTCGTTGAAATCGTCGGTCGCGACGTTTATTTTTTTTCTTTGAGCACTTTGCCTTTGGCGAATATCGAGTACACAAAGAATATCCAATAGTACAAGGGAAGTATCCATATGGCGTAACCGACCTTGAACCCTTCGGGAAGTTTGAACAGACTTGCGATCTTGTTGACTACCGCAAATTTGAATTGCACGCTGTTGAACAACACTATCAACCCTACGATAACGGTGTAAAGCACTGCCATCGTAAAAATCAGCCAGTTGACGCGTTTGCTTTTCTTGGATGTGACGCAACGCGCAATACACACCGCAAGATGCGCGATCATTGCCACAAGGGCCACAACGGTAAGCCCTGCCAGTAGCCAGTTTGCGCTACCCACCGCAGGCGCCGTACCACCACCGCGCTTTGCCGTAAACAACTGTATCAGCAGGTACAGATAGTTACCGCCGTACCAAGCGTATCCGTTATTGGACACAAAGCCCCTGTCGAGTTTTGTGAGGAAAGCAGGACGCCACGCCACCGAGCCTGCGCTTACCGGCGCAAACGCCAAATATGCAAAAAGCAACAACAAGATCATGGCGCCTATTGCAAAACCTCTTCCGCCCTTTTTGCTAACGACGGCAGAACTCTTTTTCGTGTTCGCCTTTGCAACGGTTTTGGAGGGCTTTTGAGCGACCGTATGCGCCGTCTCTCTGACGGGAGTTTTGAGCGGTTGCGTTTGTTGAAACGTCACAAAAGAATATCCGCATACGCAAACCGTTGCGTGAGCGTCCACTTCCTTTCCGCACTTGGGGCATATTTTCGTTTCCAACCCCACTTTCAGCACGGCTCCGCAATTGCGACAGAAATTAGCCATCGGCGAATTGCGCGTGTGACATTTGTGACAAACAACGGGTTCTTCGGGAATTTTGAGTTGTCCTCCGCAACGCGAACAGTATTTTGCGCTGAGCGCATTGCTGTTTCCGCATCGCGGGCATATATTGAAGCTGTTAGAGCTGTTCATAGACATCCTCCACACTATTGTTTCTTTTGTCCGCAATTGGTACAAAACAGGTCGGCTTTGTCGTTGACGCTGTCGCATGACGGACATATCCAGGTTTCCTTTTTGGGCACGTCTCCCTCAAAAGCGAACCTGCACTTTGCGCAAAACACGTTGTCCGCCGAATTTTCGCTACCGCAATTGGGACAATATTTCTTGGGTTCTTCGAGGACCAGTTTCAACCCGCAATTGACGCAAAACGCCTCTTCCGGTTCGTTGAGCGTTCCGCAATTGGGACAAATGACCTTTTTGCCGTCCGCACCTTCGAGATAGGTCTGTCTGACCGTGAGATCTCCGAGATTTTGCGCGTCATGCGTGACCTGCAACTGTTGAGTATCGGCATTGAGCAACGAAATGAAGCAATAGGAACAAAAATTTGCGTCGATCTTGTTTAAGCGTCCGCAATGAGGGCATACCTTGCGCTGAACCACCCTGTGACTGTGCAAATTTGCCACGCTCGTACCGCACTTTTGGCAAAATATCGCCGTGATGGGCACAACGTCGCCACAGTGAGGACAACGCGCCGTTTCGGAGGGAACGGACATCATGCCGATACCGTCATATGTGACGGTTCCGCCCTGTTCAACTGGTACGGCGACAGCCCCGCCCTTTTCCGACAAAGGATTTCCGCAATTGATACAGTGCGTAAACGTCTTGTCGTTTACGGCTCCGCAATGGGGACAGACGGTTTCCTCCCGCAGTATAAAGTTGGATTGACCGCAGTTGCAACAGTACAACGAGTCGTTGACGTTGATCTCACCGCAGTTCTTGCATACCTTCATAGTGACACCTTATGTAAAACCACTTGTACTACTATATACTATTTTAGTAGAATTGTCAAGATTAAATGTCCCGAGTATTATACGGCTACTTGGCGCCGTTGAAGCTGTCCTTCAAGCTGACTATCTCGTTGAATATCGGTTTGTCGGGGGTGCTGTACCTATCCAAAACGTAGTACCCTACGCGCATAAACTGAAATCTGTCCTCCGCTTGTGCGGTGGAAAGACTTTGCTCTACCTTGGCAGGCACTATCTGCATGCTTTGCTCGTTGAAGCGTTCGTTGAAGTCCGTCACTCCGTCCACAACGTCCGTCAAAAGGCTTTGCAGTTTGCGCACCGTCACATCGATACACGTTTCGGCGTCCACCCACTGAATGACGCCCTTTACCTTTATACCGCTGGTGTCCTCGCCCGATTTGGAATTGGGCACCACCGAGCAATTGAGTTGGACAACATTGCCGTCGTCGTCCGTGACAGCCTCGTCACAGTGTATGATGTAGGCGCCTTTCAACCTGACGTAACCGTCAAGTTTGAGACGATAGTACTTCGGCGGAGGCACCAACGCAAAGTCACTGCGGTCTATAAACAGTTCTTTGGAGAAGGGAACAGACCTGTATGTGATCTCTTCGGCATTGCCGTTGTTTTCCACTTGAAGTTCCTCTCGTCCGTCGTAGTTGGTAAGCACGACTTTGAGCGGATCGAACACCGCCATCACCCTGTTTGCCGTTCTGTTGAGATTGTCGCGCACGCAGGACTGCAAGTAACTTTCCTGCACCTCGCTGTTGGCTTTGGAAACGCCTATACGTTCGCAGAAATCGCGTAACGCTTCGGGCGGATATCCGCGCCGTCTGAGACCGGAAAGAGTGGGCATGCGCGGATCGTCCCATCCCAACACCTTTCCCTCGTCCACCAACTTTTTGAGGTAGCGTTTGGACATTATGGTATTGGTGATGTTAAGACGGGCAAATTCTATTTGTTGAGGCAACGGTTCGGGAAAATCGCACGCTCTGACCACCCAGTCGTACAACGGACGGTGATCTTCGAATTCAAGCGTGCAAATGGAATGCGTGATGCCCTCGTATGCGTCCTCGATGGGATGCGCAAAGTCGTACATGGGGTAAATGCACCATTTGTCTCCCGTGTTGTGATGCGTTGCATGCAAAACGCGGTAAATAACGGGATCGCGCATGTTCAAGTTGGGGGACGCCATGTCTATTTTGGCGCGCAACACCTTGGATCCATCGGAATAAACGCCGTCGCGCATTTCGTAAAACAGGCGCAGATTTTCCTCCACGCTACGTCCGCGATAAGGGCTTTCCGTGCCCGCTTCGTACAAGGTGCCCCTGCGTTGCTTTATTTCCTCCGCCGACTCGTCGCTGACATACGCCATGCCCTTTTTGATAAGTTTTACGGCGCAGTCGAACATTACGTCAAAGTAGTCGCTGGCGAACAACAGTTTGTCCCAACTGAAACCCAACCAAGCGATATCCGACTTGATGCTCTCCACATATTCGGTATCCTCTTTGCTGGGGTTTGTGTCGTCAAAACGCAAGTTGCACTTGCCGTTGTATTTGGATTTTATGCCGAAATTGATGCACAAGCTTTTGGCGTGTCCGATATGCAAATATCCGTTCGGCTCTGGTGGAAACCGCGTATATACGGTGCTGACCTTTCCGCTTGCCAAATCTCCGTCTATGATCTCTTCGATAAAATTTTTGCTTTCACTCATATATATGTGCTCTCACTTGAAATATTTTATTAGTCCTCGGGCTTGTCCTCTGCAATAAACATATCCTCCGACTCCTCGGTAAACTCCATTTCTTCCGACGGCTGATCGTTTTCCGTTTGCGACGGAGTTTGCTGTTGTTGAGTGGCATGGATACCCTGCTGTTCGAGATAGTCCTCGTCCACGAAACGCACTATCTTGCCCAACCAATAAATGGAAATGTTGCCCGTTTCGCCGTTACGGTGTTTGGCAACTATCAGATTGAACTTGCCTGTGGTGGTGGAATCCGTTTCTTTGTGTATAAACAGAACTATGTCCGCGTCCTGCTCTATTGCGCCCGATTCGCGAAGGTCGGACAGCACAGGCTCTCCTCCTCCGCCTTCCTTGCCCTTTATGTTGCGTATTTCCGCGTCGCGCTTTAACTGACTGAGCGCAATGACGGGGACGTTGAGCTCCTTTGCGAGCAGTTTCAACGCGCGGGAAATGTTGGCGACCTCTTGTTGACGGTTTGCTTCTCTGCCGTCCGCCTTGCCGTTCATCAACTGAATATAGTCTATCACAACAAGGTCCAATCCCTTTTGATTTTTGAGCCTGCGACATTGCGAAGCGATCTCGGACGGCTGAATGTTGGCATAGTCGTTGCCGTACAAGCGCATGGTGGAAGAAATCGTTTCCTGCGCGACCATAAGTTTGTTGAGATCGCTTGCTCCGCCGGGGAGTTGTCCGCTCTTGATAAACTCCAACGGCACGGAGGACATGCTGGAAAGCAAACGCTCTATGAGCTGTTGATTGCTCATTTCCAAACTGAACACCGCAACGGTCTTTCCCTGCTTGGCAACGTGCTCCACTATATTCATTGCAAGCGCCGATTTACCCACGCCCGGGCGCGCCGCAAGCACGATAAGCTCTCCGCCGTGCAAGCCGTTTGTCAGTTTGTCAAAACGCCGAAAACCCGTTTGTATCCCGCGGAACTGTCCCGGGTTTTTGTACCTTTCGCTTATTTGCCACAACGCCTTGGCGGTTTCTTCCTGCAACGACACCAATCCGCCGTTGGATCCGCCCTGCGAAAGACGGAATATTTCCTCCTCGGCATAGGTGATGGCTTCCTCCGCACTGGCAAGACTGCGCGCCTTTTGAGTGACCTCGGCGCAAATGCGTATCAGTTTGCGCATTTTGGACGCGCGTATCACTATGGAAAGATAATCCTCATAGTTGGCGGTGCTGGGCAAAAAGTCGTTTAACCTCGTTATGTATTCGATATCTCCCACCTGAGCGAGTTCTCCGCTTCGCCTCAGATAGTCTATTACCGAAGCGATGTTGACGGCATTGGGAACGGTTTCGTCGCCGACGCGGTGCGTTGTTGCGTTTATATCCCGCATGGCGCGGAAAATAACGGCATGATTGCGTTGGTAGAAGTCATCTTCGTTCAACTTTGCGATGATATCTCCCTGAAACGCCTCGTCGCGCAATATGCAACACAAAACACTTTGTTCCGCTTCGACGCTGTTGGGCATACCCTGTATCTGTGCGACAGAGGGTTGTTCTTTTTTGCTTGGCATTGTTGTCTCCTTGGTCGAAAAAGCGCAAAATTCTCTGCAAACAAGCATTTTACGCCCATTTTGGTAGTTTAATTATACTTTATTTGCCGATATAAAGCAATAATATTCGCTTAAATTTATTTTTATAAGATTTCAGCCGTCAGTTTCGGGAGCTTCTCTCGTCAGCGGACCGCGCGCAATGACGGCGTCTACCCGTTTGTAACTGTTTGTGCGTATCAACTTTGTGCACACGAGTTTGCCGTCGCGGTAGTATTTGAGGAATGACTTCGTCTTTACGCCGTCCGAACCGCCCACCACCACCTTGGTTTGATCGGCGTACACGAGGTCGGGATACTTTTGTTCGTCCACAATGTAGTTGGTGGCAAATTTGTCGCGAGTTTCCACGCTAACGCGCTCCACCGTGTAGGGGTTTGGCTCGCCGTACACGGAAAAATACACGTTTTTGTCTTTTACCCAGGCGGAAATATACACGGGGTGCTCCGTAGTGTTCACAAACGTCAAATCTGCCGAACCGTAACTCACCATTGCGTCAAATCCCGCCTTGACGTAGGAGGACACCAACGAGTGTTGCATTGCGCAGGGCAAAAAAGAGGACAACAACAGCGCGTTGTAAAGCGTTGTGGATACCTGACATACGCCACCGCCCACGCCCTCTGCGTAAGCGCCGTCCATTATCACTTTGGAAGTTTTGTAGCCCCTTGCCTCGGTGCGATCTCCCACGATTTGGTTGAAACTGAATTTTTCGCCCGCCTCCACGATCGTGCCGTTGAGCGCGTCCACGGCCTTTGCTATGTTGTAACTTCGGTTTGCTCCGCTGTTTGCAAAGGACGTGCCGAACGTCGCCCTGCGCACCGTGTTGGCTTTTAGTTCATCTACGGTCATCGCCCTGTCCACATTGAGAGGGAGCGTTATTTTGAGAAGTTTTCCGCAAGATGTCAGGGCTTTTTCAAACAGTTTTTGTGCGTCGATCGCCACCCCGTCCTGCCCGTTTTGGTAGTGAAATCCCTTTTTGTCAAATTGTACCGAAGCGTCCGCCCTTTCCCTGCGGACGTAGGCAAAGTGCGCTGTTATGCTGTCGAAGTTAGGCAAAATATAGTTGTAAACGGCTTCGTCGGGCAAGCCGAGACTTTGCAATCTGCGGTAGAGATCTTGCTTTCCGCTTTGACCGAGATATATCCCTCGCGCCGTCGTATCCGCACCGCCGATGTTGTCGCTCAACTTGTATTCAAAAACATCTCCGCGGTATTCTACGCTGAGCACAACGTCCCACGGATAAACGCTTTGCGCAAAAACGCTTTCGCAAACAAAAACGCTCGCCAATATCGCGAGCGCAAGTGCAAACGTCAAAAATATTTTTTTCATATTCCCAGTACCTTGCGAGTGTACCCATTGGGCGAAAAACTCTTTGTTCCCAACTCCTTGCCGTGCACATAGTCATGAAAATCACTGCCGCCTGTGGAAACGAGCTTGTATTTTTTCGCCATACGGTTGTAGAAATTACGCTCGGAGATATTGTGTGTAAAATAGTTTGCTTCGATACCCGAAAGCCCCACGGCGACAAGCGGTCTCAAAAATTCTTCGAAAGCGCGTTCGTTCAGATGCAACTGCTTGGGGTGCGCCAAAACGGGGATACCCCCGAAACTCAAAGTAAAACGTATCGCTTCGGCGGGCGTAAGCCTGCGCGTCTGCACATAACAGCATTTGCCTGCTCCCAAATATTTGTCAAAAACTTCGGCAACGTCTTTGCAGTAGCCCAAACGCACCATTTCGCGCGCGATGATCGGCCTGCCCACATAGCCCTGCGACGACAGGGACGACAAGTCGATGTTTATTCCTTGCTCCGCCAGCTTTGCCACCATTGCCACGTTGCGTTGATTTCTCAAATTGGCTATGCGTTGCAAATTCTCTTCGAACTCGGGCGCGTCGATATTGACGTTGTACGCAAGCATGTGAACGTCTGTACCGTTCTGCACGCAGGACAACTCTCCCCCGACGAGGTATTTGATGCCCAACTGACGAGCGCGCGCCTGTGCGCGTTTTGTACCGCCAAAATTGTCGTGATCGGTGATGGAAATACACTCCAAACCGCGTTCCTGCGCCATATCTACCAGTTGTTCGGGGCTGAAAATGCCGTCGGAAAAGTCGGAGTGAATGTGAAGATCGCATTTCATATTTCAAATATACCAAATTTTGCAAAAAGTGTCAACGATTAGACAAAATCCGCACGGTTTGCCACAACGAGAACTCGTCGCGCACTTCTCGAAAAACTATTGAAAAAAAGATTTTTTTGTGATATCATATTTTGTGCTATGGAACAACTTGCAATAAACAAAGAACTTTTGGACTTTTTCAAATCAGATCCCGAAACCCTGCTTTTTGACGGCTTCGCCTGCTACGACGACAACGCGGTCGCCTATCGCGAAGGCAACAGTCTTGCATTGGTGGCAAAAGTGCGCGACACCTACAAACTATGTCTCAAAACGGACAGCGAGCAATTTGTGCTGAATATACTTTCCTCGCTTCACGGTAAAATCGAGTTTTGCGGAGTTGACACCTTTGTGACAGAGTGGATCAGACCGCGCTACCCCTTCGCGTGGGAAACAAATTGTTACCTCTACGCTTGGAACGGCAAGCCGTTGGAGTACGTTTGCAAGGAAAAATTGTACCCCATGTCGGCAAAATACGCTCAAATGATATCCGACGGCACACATTACGGCGCTCCCCTCGAAGAAATAAAGGAGAGTTTGAAAATGTATCCTTCCGTGGCGGTGTTTTTGGACGGAAAGCCCGTTAGCTGGTGCTTGTGCCACAACGACAAAAGTCTCGGCATGCTGTACACCGTGCCCGAGCACCGTCGCAAAGGTTACGCGTTGGAAGTGATGACGGCGCTGTGCAACAAAGTTATTGCCGAAGGCAATGTGCCCTATGCCTACATTGTGCGCACAAACACGCCCTCTTTGAATCTTGCGCCCAAATACAACCTCGAACGAGTGAAAGAGGCGGACTATTTTTTGATAACAAAGTGATCTGCGACGCGTTTTGAAATAATAAAGACCAAAATAAAGTTTGTCGTTGTCGCGCTCGGCTTACGCGCGAAAAAATCAAAAGAAAAAGGAGTTAGTATGCTTTCTTGTATCGGAGAGACTTTCGTGGAAATTCTCAAAAACGAATGGTTGGGCATTGTCGCATCTGCGTTCGTGTTGGTATCGTTTTTGTTCAGTAAACAGACGGTAACGCGCCTCATCAATATTTGCGGTTGCATTGTATTTGTCGTGTACGGCATTTTGTTGCCCGCATACTCCACCGCTTTTATGAACGGCGCACTTATAATAGTGCATATCGTGTTTCTTGTAAAAGACTACCTTGCCAAGAAAAAAGGCAAAGGCGCGCCCGAAATTGCAGACATTGCCGAAGACTCCTCCGCAAACGCGCAAGTTGAAGGTTTCGGCGTAACGGACGTTGGTATTAGTTCCGACAACGGCGCCGACGACAAAATCGACAACGGAAATTGACGTCGGTAAAATAAAGTGAATTTATCGAAATTTGTCGAATAGATAGCGCAAAGAGCTGAAAAATCAAATTGTCACAAAAAAACGACTTGAAATCACAATGTTTCAAGCCGTTATCGATATTATTTTGCACAAAATTTGTTTGGCAAGAACGTACTGCGCGTAAAACCTTTGCGTAGGCGCAAGTTCGAGCAAAAAACTTTTCAAACAAGGCGCAGGCAGATACAAACTTTTGCGTATTGATCGTCGCCGTTTTGTGTGCGTTGCAATGGAAAAATTTTGGCAACTCGTACAAAGCGATTGACAACTTGACGCAAAAGTTTTATACTATATGCGTTATTGGGGTATCGCCAAGCGGTAAGGCAACGGATTCTGACTCCGTCACCCGCAGGTTCGAATCCTGCTACCCTAGCCACAATGCGACATTGTTTTACCGTCGCAACGCAAAGAGGCGCACGCAAAGTGCACCTCTTTTGTTTTGCCTTTCGCTTGTTATTTATAACGGCAAACGCGCCCGATAGCGTTCGCTAAATCCAACTGTCGCATATCAGCCGTTATCTTGTTCGAACATCGGCATAAGAGCGTTCACCGTCTCCTCCTCCGTCAGTTCCATACGCTTGAACAGCGAAACGTAAAGCAATATTTTGAGACAATGTGCCGTATCGAATATTCCTCCGTGCAACAACGGCTTGTCTCCGTTTGCTATCATGTCTCGGCAAGCCACAAAGTTGTGCAAAGATCCCTCAGACAACCCGTCTATTCGCCCTTTTGTAAGACGGACAAGCCGAAAATTATCGACTTGACCGTTCGTTAAAATATTTTTTTATCCTATGCCATTGCTACAACTAACAAGCCGACAGGCAACTTGTCGCGTAGCGTTACCTGAAATTACAGTTTTACTCCGTTGAGAGCGAGCAGTCTGCGGGCGGATTCCACGCTGTCCACGCCCGTTTTGTTTTTGATAGGCGCAAACTCACGCTCTCGCTCTACTTCGAACGGCAGGCACGTCTCCATTTGGCGCACCATGTCCAATATCAGCGTCTCGAATTTGTATGCGTTTTCGCTATCGGGTTTCTTCGTCTCGCCGTTTTCGTACTTTGCCACCTTTTTCTTTACCACATGTATCGGTATCTTCTTGCCTACCGTATCGCGCAACTTTTGCAATTTGAACAGGTAGTTAAGTATCACGCCGTAACAATATGCCAAATTTCCTTCCGCGTCCTTTTCGTTTGCCATATCTTCCGTCATCTCGTAATACTCTATCACGGAAGATATTCCGTCCTCCAAGCACAGCACCCCCACCTTTTCGTACGGGTGGTTCTTACGCACCACCTTTGCACCGCTGTTCTTTCCGCTCAATATCGTGGCGCCCACAAACGCGGGATCCGCTATCCTTTGCAGTACGTTGTCTACGGCAAACACGTTGAGCCACTCTATGTCGCGAAAATCTTTTAATATCCCCGACTTTTCCATTGACGTGTACCAACCGCCGTTTCCGTTGGGGGACATAGCCAATCTGTTTGCGCTTTCCATTACAAGTTTGCCGTTAAGATCCACCACGGGAGCCATTTCCTGTACGAAAAATCTGATGTACTCCTTCGGGTATCCGAAATATCCGTGCTCTTGCAAAAACGCCTTGGTTTCCGCGTCGTTTAGCTCGCTTGTCATCACAAACAACGGCACGTATCTTTCGCAAAGTTTACATACATCCTGCAAATTGCGTATCAATTGCTCAAATATGTACAACGAATGAGTTTCGCCTATATCGTATGCTCCTTTGGGACCGTTTACTCCCAGTCGCGTTCCCTGTCCTCCTGCCAACAGTACCGCGCCGACTTTGCCTTGCGCTATTGCCTGCTTTCCCGCTTGTAAAAACTCTTCCCGTTTTTCGTTTATTTCTTTGAGCGTCAGTCCCGTTATGGGGCGCACTCTCCCCTTTCCGCTCAGATCCTCGGGATGTTTCCACAACTCGACCATGTCCCAGTCTATTTGCTCTATCCGGCGGACAAAAGCCTCTCGTTCAGCCCCTTCCAACCTATCCAAAACTTTGAGCAAATGCTCCTGAGAGTGTTCTGTGAGCATTGCGGATATATCTTTCATTACGAATTATACCCCCTTGGATTTTTTGTTTGCCAATTCCACAAAGACGCGCACATCTCGTCAATGCCCAACTTGGCTTCCCAGCCCAGTTCGCGCTTTGCCTTGTCGCAACTCGCATAGCACATGGCTATATCTCCCGCGCGACGAGGCTTTATGCTGTACGGCAGTTTGTGTCCGCAGGCTTTTTCGAACGCATGTATTACTTGCAAAACGCTGTATCCCGCTCCCGTGCCCAAATTGTAGGTGTAAACCCCCGAGCGAGTCAGCTTGTCTATTGCCACCAAATGTCCCTTGGCAAGATCCACCACATGTATGTAGTCTCTCACTCCTGTGCCGTCGGGAGTGTCATAGTCGTCGCCGAACACTCCTATCTCGGGCAATTGTCCTATTGCCACCTTGGCAATAAAGGGCGTGAGATTGTTGGGTATTCCCGACGGATCTTCTCCTATAAGTCCGCTTTCGTGCGCGCCTACGGGGTTGAAATATCTCAACAAGACCACCGTCCACTCGCTATCTGCTTTGTACACGTCGTTTAGGATCATCTCCTGAAAATATTTGCTTGTGCCGTAGGGGTTGGTCGTGCCTCCCGTTTTGCAAGATTCGTCAATGGGCAGTCTTTCGGGATCTCCGTACACCGTTGCAGAAGAGGAAAACACTATCTTCTTGCAGTTGTGAGCTTTCATTGCCTCCAACAATTTGAGCGTTCCGCCGATGTTGTTATCGTAGTATTCGAGGGGTTTTGCCACCGATTCGCCCACGGCTTTCAGCCCCGCAAAATGTATCACCCAATCTATATTGTGCTCGGAAAATATCCTGTCCAACAGCTCCGTATCACGCACGTCGCCCTTGTAAAAGGGAACGCGCTTGCCCGTTATTTGCTCTATCCTCTGCAAACATACGGGCGAAGAATTGCTCAGATTATCCACTACCACAACTTCGTGCCCCGCCTGCTGTAACTCTACTACCGTGTGCGATCCTATGTATCCCGCGCCTCCCGTTACCAACACTTTCATGTCTGTCTACCTCTCTTCAATCTAAATTGCGTTGCCTTGCGCAACACGTGATATTTGCAAAAATATTTTAACACAAAATCTCCAATGCGTACAGATAAAATTTGTACATATTTTTTATCCAAGCCATGCCCCGCGTCAATTGACAATATATGCCATGTTTTGATACAATATTATCGACAGAGGTGCACATGGACAGGATAGTTATCGGAATAGCAGGCGGAACGGCGTCGGGCAAGACAACTGTGGCAGAAAGAATATACGAGGCGTTTCAAAAAGACGCGGTAATTTTGTCTCACGACTATTACTACAAACAACACGACGACCTCACAATGGAGCAAAGGGGAAAACTCAACTACGACCACCCCGATTCGTTGGATACCGATCTGCTGGTAAAGCACATAGAGGAGTTGAAAAAGGGCAATGCCATCATGCACCCCACCTACAACTTTACCACCCACACCCGCAATGCCGAGTGGCAAAGAATGGAAAGCGCCAGGATAATCATTGCGGAGGGTATCCTTATCTACACAAATAACAAACTGTGCAAACTGTGCGACATAAAACTATTTGTAGACGCCGACGCAGACGTTCGCTTTATACGCCGTTTGACGCGCGACGTTAGCGAACGCGGAAGAAGCGTGGAATCCGTTGTCACGCAGTACCTCAGCACGGTAAAGCCCATGCACGAACAATTTGTGGAACCCACCAAATCCAAAGCCGATCTTATCATTCCTCAGGGCGGACACAACGAGATAGCGATCTCCATGATAATCGACGGCATCAAAAAAAGACTCGGAAATCAAAATATATGACAATAGAATTGGAAAAAGTAAGCAATGCGCGCGACCTCGGTGGGATAAAGACCTCCTACGGCACCGTCAAATACAACCGTTTGATACGTTCGGGACATTTGAGCATCGCAACCGAGCAGGACGTTGCCGTATTGAAAAATCACGGATTGCAACGAATAATAGATCTGCGCACATCGGCGGAAATCGCCAACCACCCGAACGTGCCCATTGAGGGCGTGTCCACGGTGAACATCTCCATAATGAATTCCACCACATTCGGGATAAGTTTCGAAACGTTGGACGGCAAGCAGATCGCGCTGAAATTGCAAGCGGGCATAGAGCGTATGTTGGCGCGCGGAGAAACTCCCATTGAACACATGCGCATACTGTACAAAAAATTCGTACACGATCCCGCCAGCCTTGAAGGATACGGACGGTTTATCAAAACGCTTGCAAACAATGCCGTGGAGGGCGCAACTCTGTGGCACTGCACCGTGGGCAAGGACAGATGCGGAACGTGCACCGCGTTGTTGCTGTATTGTTTGGGCGCAAGTCGCGAGGAAATTTTGAGGGACTATTTGTTGACAAACGTACAAACGGAAAGCCGTTCAAACAGTATCCTCAACAAAGTTCGCCCCTTTGTAGACGATGACAAAATGGCATTGGTAACTTCCATGCTTACGGTAGACGAAAGCTATATCGACTGTTTTTTGTCGGAAGCGACCGCGCAGTACGGCAGTTTGGACAAATTTCTCGACGCCTGCCGAGTTACGCCCGAGGACAAACAAAATCTTCGCAATATTTACCTCGATCGATAAAAAAACTCACCCCATGTAAAGAAAATGCCTCCGAATTTGTCGCATTAAACAATTTTAGTCTCCGCGTCAAATGTCGGTGGCAAATCAAAAGAAAGAAACTTGTAGGTTTATTTTTACACAGCGACATTTGTCACCGAACCCAATTTAACAAAATCAAAAACGGCTTGAAAAACCCATTTCAAACCGTTTTTTTGTGAT